>CAYPDN010000112.1:0-10794 GCA_964409445.1 uncultured Granulosicoccaceae bacterium | reverse complement strand
GCTTCGTGTTTTTTAAGGTCGTCATAATAGGCAAGTAATTCAGGTGTATCTTCAACATTGGCGCGACCGATTACGTCTTCGCGGTGGTTTTCATGAGCTTTGGTCATGCGGATACTCCTGTCTGTTGATTTCGCGACAATATCGCAGTAATTTGTTCGACAACGGAACCGCCTCTTTTATTGAGTTGTAACACTGTCCTTGTATCTATGCAATGTACTGTCTATGCAGGAACCGACAAACAACCGGTCCGATGATTTGCCGGGCAATGGTTGTAACTACCACTGCAAAATAATCCCGGCACGCTAATGAAAACAGGCCGCATGTGACAAACCAAATGGATGCATCATCTTTTGATCTAAATGCGATAGACCGCCGGTTTATCAATGATCCGTATCCAACACTTGCGAATCTGCGGGAACATGATCCAGTGCATTTTAATCCGGATGGTTCGGTATACCTGACTCGCTACAATGATGTTCGCGCGGTCTACCAGGACAGAACCATGGTTTCTGACAAAACTATTGCGTTTAAAGATAAATTTGGTGAAGGGCCACTCTATACACACCACACAACCAGCTTAATTTTTAACGATCCTCCTTACCACACCACAGTGCGCAAATTGCTCGCACACGCATTTACTCCACGCAAGCTTGCCGAGATGGAACCGCTTATAGAAAATATTGTCGACAACCTGCTTGATGACTTGCAAGGCTCAGGTGATGTGGATTTTGTTACCGCTTTTGCGATGCGGCTGCCGACAGAGGTGATTTCTTTTATGTTAGGTGTGCCAAAAGAACATCGCCACAAACTACGCGGTTTCTCATTGGCGATACTGGGTGCTCTTGATCCGGTTGTTTCAGAGCAGCGTTTGACCAGAGGCAACGAAGCAGTGACCGAATTCAGTGAGATGCTGGATGACTTAATCAACTATCGTCGCGCCAACCCCGAAGGTGCCGGGCAGGGTGAAGTACTTGAAGCACTTATCTTTGGTGAATTCGAAGGACGCACGCTCACGCAGGAAGAGTTAATCCAGAATTGCATTTTCTTGTTGAATGCAGGCCATGAAACCACGACCAGTTTAATGGCCAACGGAGTTGGTATGTTTCTGCAGGCCCCGGATCAGTACCAGCTTTTGCGTGATCGTCCGGAACTGATTGAGAGCGCCGTTGAGGAAATACTGCGTTATGAAAGTCCACTCCAGATTGGTAACCGATTAACATCAACAGATACAGAGATAGGCGGTGTACAAATACCTGCTGGTACCTACATTCATACTTCTATTGCAGGAGCTAACAGAGACCCTGCCATTTTTGAAAGCCCGAACACTATCGATTTTGCTCGAAACCCAAACCGACACATCGCTTTCATCACTGGAATTCATGTGTGTCTTGGAGCAACACTTGCGCGCTACGAAGGAAAAATCGCTTTTCGTAAACTCGTAAAACGATTTCCGAAAATGATTGCTGCCGGTACGCCTGAAAGAATGCCGCTGGCGCGCTTCCGTGGATATAGCGATTTACCGGTCAGGTTTTGACTGATGGCGAATCACCACGCATTCAGGCTTAATCAAAATCAGATCATACACGGTTGGCATAGTCAGCTTAAACACGATCCGTATTCAAATGTTGCACCTTTGCTCCGCCGACCTCTCATACATTAGGTTCAGTATATCCACGGAAAATACTTTAAAGACGGTAGCTTCCGGTGTACGCTGTATTTTGTCTCGGTTTGGGACGATAACGGGGAGGAAAAAATGGGACGAAATAGAAATTTGGTCACTGGTGCACTTGCTGCTGCAACACTATGGAGCGGATCTGCACTGGCGGCTACTGAAGTTCAATTCTGGCATGCGTTTACCGGCAGACTCGGAGAACTGGTAGCCGAGCAGGTCAGTACTTTCAACGCCAGTCAGGATGACTACGAAATCGTTGCCGCTAACAAAGGCAACTACTCTGAAACATTAAATGCAGGTATAGCTGCATTCCGTGCCAAAGAGCAGCCTCATGTGTTGATGGTATTTGAAGTAGGCACCGCTACCATGATGGGTGCTAAGGGTGCGATCAAACCAGTGTTTGAAGTAATGTCAGATGCCGGAGCCGAGTTTGATCCGGATGCCTACATTGGTTCTGTTAAGGGCTACTACACAAGCACCGAAGGCGAAATGCTGTCACTACCGTTCAATTCGTCAACACCGGTTCTCTGGGTAAACAACGATGCCTTAAAAACTGCAGGCGTAGATGCGGATGTCGATCTTTCTACCTGGCAACAGGTCGGTGAGGTGCTTGATAAAGTTAAAGCCGCTGGCAGTGAATGTCCTTTAACCACAGCATGGCAAAGCTGGATTCACCTGGAAAATCTCTCTGCCTATCACGACATTCCGTTTGCCACCAAAGATAATGGCTTTGCAGGTCTTGATACAGAACTGGCATTCAATAGTGAAATTCAGGTCAAGCATATTCAAACTATGGGTGACTGGGCGAAGGACGGTAAGTTTATTTATGCCGGTCGTCGCAATGAAGGTGGGGCGAATTTCCGCGCTGGTGAATGCGCTATGTTTACAGAGAGCTCTGCCGGTTATGCAGGTATCAGCTCAGAGGCAAAATTCGACTTTTCAGTTCGGCCGTTGCCTTACTGGGAAGGTGCCGAAGGTGCGCCGCAAAATACAATAATTGGTGGGGCATCATTGTGGGTGATGGCCGGACACGAAGATAAGGAGTATGAAGGTGTTGCAGCATTCCTTAATTTTTTATCGTCCAAGGACATCCAGTCAAAGTGGCATCAAAACACGGGCTACCTGCCAATCACTCTTGCCGCCGGTGAGCAGACCAGACTGGAAGGTTTTTATGAGAAAAACCCGGGTACCGATATTGCCGTCGAGCAAATGACCGCCAAGGAACCCACAGCCAATTCAAAGGGGTTAAGGCTGGGTTCGTTCGATCAAATTCGCGGCATCATTGATGAAGAACTCGAATCGGTTTGGGCTGGTGACAAAGACGCGCAAACGGCACTGGACAGCGCAGTTGAACGGGGCAATAAGCTGCTTCGGCGCTTCGAACAGGCGAATAAGTAACCTCGGTGATTAACTCACGCAGCTCGCCCGGTAATCCACCGGGCGGGTTGTGTCAGTTATTACTATCCCACTAGTGTGCCATTTACCATCCTGACGTAATTATGGAGAAACGGGTCAGGTTTAAAGGCTTGTTATTGCCGCTGATGCTGGTATTGCCTCAGCTGGTGATATCAATTGTGTTTTTTTTCTATCCAGCCGGACAGGCAATCTGGCAATCGTTATTTATTCCGGATCCGTTTGGTTTGTCGTCGCAGTTTGTTGGAATGGGAAATTTTGAATTTCTGTTCGAAGACAAATATTATCGGGCGTCTTTTGTTACCACAGCGATCTTTTCAACTCTGGTAACGCTGGTTGCGATGATACCGGCGCTGTTTCTCGCGGTATTGGCTGATCGGCTAATTAAGGGCGCTGGCACCTATCGTACTCTGCTTATCTGGCCCTATGCAGTCGCACCGGCAGTCGCCGGAGTGTTATGGCTTTTTATGTTTAACACTCGAGTCGGGGTTGTGTCGTGGTATCTGGGTCAACTGGGTTACGACTGGAACCATGTTCTGAATAATAATGAAGCCATGGGTCTTGTTGTGGTGGCTTCCGCTTGGGGGCGTATCAGCTATAACTTTCTTTTTTTCTTTGCGGCCCTGCAGGCAGTTCCAAAGTCTGTAATCGAGGCGGCCGCTATTGACGGCGCTCACTTTTGGCACAGGTTTTACACAATAGTGCTTCCGTTAATTTCACCGACCGCATTCTTTTTGCTTGTGGTGAACATTGTATATGCCTTTTTTGAGACGTTTGGTGTTATACACACGATCACCTCGGGTGGCCCGCAGCAGGCCACCACCATTCTTGTTTACAAAGTCTTTGCTGATGGATTTGTTGGTCAGGATTTGGGTTCCTCCGCCGCGCAGTCAGTTGTGTTGTTATTGCTGGTTGGGATCCTAACGGTAGTGCAGTTCAAGTTTATTGAAAAAAGGGTGCACTATTAATGGCCAGCGCATCGCCCGTATCTGGTTCAACAATGCCAGACACAACAACAGGAATGGTTCAAACTCGCGGCGCTCGTATATGGATAACGCATGTGTTGATGATATTCGGTGTGTTAATCGTCTTTTTCCCGATCTGGCTGGCGTTTGTTGCATCGACTGTTACCCAGTCGGAGATTGTCTCCCCACCAATGCCACTGTGGCCAGGCGACCATCTGCTTGAAAACTACAAGCGTGCCTTGTTGTCTGGAATTAACGTGCCGGTATCAACGATGTTGCTCAACTCCCTTGTTATGGCTGTAGGCATTGCGGTGGGAAAAATACTAATCTCGTTACTGTCAGCGTTCGCTATAGTGTATTTTCGCTTTCCAGGTCGCAGGGTTTTCTTCTGGATGATTTTTCTGACACTAATGTTGCCTGTCGAGGTTCGCATTGTGCCAACCTACGAGGTGGTTGCAGGATTTGGTTTATTGAATAGCTACTCAGGACTGATTTTTCCTTTAATAGCATCAGCTACAGCTACCTTTTTATTCCGACAGTTCTTTATGACCATTCCTGATGAACTGGCAGAAGCTGCTCGAGTTGATGGTGCTAAACCGATGCGATTTTTTATTGATATTGTGTTGCCGATGAGCCGAACAAACATAGCCGCACTGTTTGTTATTTTGTTTATCTATGGCTGGAATCAATATTTGTGGCCGTTGCTGATTACCACTGATCCTGAAATGAATACAATCGTCATGGGTATTAAGCAAATGTTTCCGTCTGGCGATGATGTGGCGGAATGGCCGGTAATTATGGCGACGTCAATACTGGCAATGATACCTCCGGTGATTGTTGTGGTATCAATGCAAAAATTATTTATACGTGGTTTAGTCGATAGCGAAAAATAAAATGGCGAACCTTCGAATAGACAATGTGGTGAAACGCTTTGGTAAAACTGAGGTGATTCGCGGTGTGAGCATGGATATAGACGATGGAGAGTTCATCGTTATTGTCGGTCCTTCCGGGTGTGGTAAGTCGACGCTGTTGCGGATGGTAGCAGGGCTGGAAGGTGTATCTGGTGGTGAGATAAAGATCAACGAACAACGTGTTAATGAAAAAGAACCTATGGATCGAGATATCGCCATGGTGTTTCAGAACTATGCTTTATACCCACATATGTCTGTACGGCAAAACATGGCTTATGGTTTGAAAATTGCCAAATTATCAAAAACTGTCATTAAACAAAAAGTAGATCATGCTGCGAAACTATTACAGCTCGATGAATTTCTTGATCGCAAGCCTCGTGAGTTATCCGGTGGGCAGCGTCAACGGGTGGCAATGGGACGTGCCATTGTTCGCGAGCCTGCAGTATTTTTATTTGATGAACCGCTTTCCAATCTGGATGCAAAGTTACGAGTCCAAATGAGGTTGGAAATTAAGCAGCTACAATCTGATTTGGGTGTGACCTCGCTCTATGTAACCCATGATCAGGTAGAAGCCATGACGATGGCCGATCGCATGGTTGTAATGAATGACGGACGTGCAGAGCAAATTGGCACTCCGCTGGAAGTCTACGAGCATCCACAAACGTTGTTTGCAGCTCAATTTATCGGTAGCCCCGCGATGAATATTTTACCCGCCACACTCGAAAACGACAGAGTAGTTCTGCAAAACGGATCGGAGCTGGCGGTCGCGAGCGCATCGCATAATAGTACAGATGTGATGATTGGTATACGTCCTGAACATCTTTACACAGATAAGGACGGATCACTGGAATTAGAGCTAAGATCTCGTGAACCACTGGGTGCTACAACATTATTTCACGGGAACCTCGCCGACAGCGATCAACAAATTACCGCGAATTTACAGGGAATTTATGATGCACCTGTGGATAACCGAGTCCGGTTTCATGCAAACCCTGCACATATTCATCTTTTTGATGCGCAGTCCGGGCAGTGCCTGAGGTAACAATCCCGGTGCATCGTGGTAGATAAATAGATTCGGAAATCCGATTAAAATGGAGCGCTAATTTGACGGAAGTTCCTGCATGTCGCTTCGGTGAGCAACGCGCGCCCAATATACTCGATACTAACCTGTAGCATATCGGTGATATATCTGGCGCAATTCGCAGGTAAGCAGTATGATAAATAGTTATCACGTAACGTAAATATATTTCAACGACTGCGTTGATAGTTGCACGTCCGCAACAGATTAATCCGAACTGCACAGGGCGTATCGATTCACTGGGCGTATCGATTAGTGAGAATCGATTTATAAAAACGATAAGTCAAAAAGAGGTTGAAAGGCATTGAAAAATATTTGTTGGAACTTGCATGACTAAACGCCGGCGCAGGTCAACGCAAAGGAAGAAACTACCAAGAAGCTTTCATTATGCTCGTTTGACTTTAATAGTAGTTTTCTTATCCTTTCTGGTTATAGCTGTTGTAATGAGTTATTTGTAATAGCAATCAACCTGCGCAAAGGAAACGTGTATTTCAACGATAAATTTTTGGAGATATCAATATGAATACTTCACTTCTTATTCTGTTTGCAATTACCTTTATTCCAGCTGTTGCGATGCCAGGACCAAATGCAGCGTTCGCAGTTGCGCAATCGATAAAATACGGTCACCGGAAAGCGATGCTCGCGCCGATAGGCTTTGCTGCAGCTACAGCAATTCATGTCACTTTGATTTTTTCAGGGGTCGGTTTGTTGTTAGCAACGTATTCCGAGATATTCATTTTGCTAAAATGGGTCGGTGTAACTTATCTACTCTACATGGCCTTTCGAGCTTTTAAAAACACCTCCGGTATGGCCTTTGTCAGTGATGTAGAAGTGTCTCCACTTAGAATATTTAACCATTCGATTCTTGTTTCGTTAACCAACCCTAAAGCAATATTGGTTGGAACCCTGGTATTCCCGCTGTACATAGACAGCCAGGCTCCTTTTGTTCCGCAGGCGATCGCTATCGGGTTGACAGCAATGCTAATCTCTTTTGTCGTTTATTCAACCTATGTTCTTTGCGCTGTATCTTTATCAAGTAAGCTTAAAACCAGCAAAGCGTCAAACCGGGTTGTAGGATCCATTTATGTCGGCGCTGGATTGGCTCTTGCTACTGTTAACAACAAATAGGTGAATTCGGCTCTGTTGATGCGGTATTTATTATCTGCGATTCACCAAAACACCGGATTAATCTGCACTATAAGTTGATAATAGATCCTACATTTCCACATTATCTGCAGAAGAGGATCTGCCGCCAAGTTATTGGCCAGGTGCGGCTTTGTCAGTTTTCGTAATGGCAAACAGTGTCTGTTGCTCACCCTTAATATTGCAAAACAAAGAACTGATTCCGTTTTGCGGGAACTGTTGCTGTTAATCCTGTCAAATGGTCATTACCACAGGTGTTAGCGATGAAAAAACAACTACGTCCGTCGAAACAGTCAATTTTCAAACCCTCAAACCGTACCGTTGAACGGGAGAACGGCTCCAACACTGCGCACCGAATGGGTGTAGGAGCGGCCGCCGGTCTCTCCGGCCTGGCAATCGGGGCTATTGTGGTGGGTTTTGGATTGTTCGCAGGGCCGAAGGGCACCGCGGCAGAGCGAACCGGTAACGGGCCCCCCGTTGTCGAACTGTTCACATCTCAGGGCTGCTACAGCTGTCCGCCTGCAGAGAAGTTACTTGGAAAGTTGATTAAAAATAATCCTGATCTTGTGGCGCTGGAGTTCCACGTCGATTATTGGGACAGCTTGGTCTACGGCAGACATGGCTCGCATAAAGATCCGTTCTCCGATGCAGAAAATACTTATCGACAGCAGTTATATAACCTTGTGGAACTGGGTGGTCAGCGTGGTGTTTTCACACCACAAATGATCATCAACGGCAGTTATGCTGCCGTTGGCTCCAGAGGGACAATAGTCAGAAAGGGTATTGAAGTACTTGATCGACCATTTGTTGATGTGTCTGTGATGCATGACGCTGAATCAGACACTGATACCGGTAAGAGCGGATTGCGTATCGAGTTGAAAGGTGAGCACACTCGAGTGCCGGACAGTACGCATCTGTGGCTTGCCATTTTTGACATCGAGAAAACCACCGAAATTTCGACCGGTGAAAACCACGACAAGACGCTTACCAGCCACAACATCGTGCGACAGTTTAATCAACTCACTCCTGACGATGGTTTGGCGGCACTGGTATCAGCCAACAACACTCCGGAACTAACTTATCAGGTTGAATTAAAGGAAGGTCAGGGTTGTGCGGTGCTTTTGCAAGACGTCACTCTTGGGCCAATCTACGGCGCTGCCTACTGCCCTGATAATCTATGGAGACCGGACATATAAGTGGCCGAAATATGTGTGTAGTGGCTGAAAAAAGAGCTGAAAAAAGTTGTGGCTACAAATCTATAATATTGGTCCTCGCAGTCATTTTTTACTACTCGCCCGCACATGTGCCCGCAAATATGGGTGTGGTTCTGTGCTGCTGACTGATTGCTATTACAGTTTAGGTGAAACACCAGTTAAGCTAGTTTAAATCTATCGCGTAGGGCTTCAATGTATCTAATGGCACGATTTTCAGCGCTGCCTTGTGGGTAGACATGAGATGAACTCTCGGTGCGCATCCTGCGTCGTGCGCCTCCAGCCATCGACCGGCGCAAAGACACCATCGGTCACCATCATTCAAACCCGGAAATCCGAATTCAGGCCGTTCTGTAATCAGGTCATTACCCTGAGTTGCAGAGTATTGCAGGAACTCATCAGTTACACTGACACAGACCGTGTGCGAGCCGTGGTCACCTTTACCAGTGTTGCAGCAGCCGTCTCGGTAGAATCCAGTTAACGGGTCTTTGCTACAGGGTATAATTTGCTCATCGAAAACATTCAATGTGGGGTGTTGACCCGGGAGTAGTTCGGATGCCATTGCCAGACTCTTTTTGAAAGTTTTATGCGCACCAAATTGCGTTACCGGAACGGTATTTCAAGACACCAATACCGGATTCCTATCTTAACCTGATCACGGTAAATTGCACAGAAAATAATGATTATCCTGCCTGGTACCAATGAAAATATTTTTACTCACGCATGAACGTGAGCTAACCAGAACCACCAATACAGGTTCAATAGCAATTGAAAACGGGAATGGCGTTGTCGAGCGTATTTTCTGGCAAAGAACAAGCCCGAGTAAAGAGCTCACTGGTCTGATAGACGCATGCAACTCACTGCTGTTGTATCCAACAGAAAGTAACGATAGTGAAAGTATTGAGGATTATGAAAATATAATTATTCTTGACGGCACCTGGCAGGAGGCAGCTAAAATATTTAACAAAAGCGAGTATCTCAAAAACATGCCTCGCGCAAGTATAAAGTCCACTGCTGAGTCAAAATACAAGTTGCGGCGGAATCAAAAAACGGATGGCTTATGCACTATAGAATGTGTGATCGAAGTATTACGGATAAAGGGCCTGACTAAATTGGCTTCGCAATTGGAAATTGAGTTTGAGATGTTTAACCGCTTGAGTAATTTAGTTTGAACGAATCCAGCGCAAGCCTGGTCGGCATAGACTGGGGAACATCCTCGTTACGCGCCTTTTTAATTGACGATCAGGGTAAGGCTATTGATACCCTGTACAGGCCCGAAGGAATTATGCAGGTGCAAGATAACAACTACGAGGATGTGTTATCGCGCCTTCTCAGTCCGTGGGCTGAGAACAATCGCCTTCCTGTGATTGCTTCTGGAATGATCACAAGCCGCAATGGCTGGGTAGAAACACCCTATTTACCAGTAGCAGCCGGTGTTGCTCAATTGGCAGATAACTTACACAAAGTTTCTGTGACCAGTGGTGAATCACTGCACTTTATTACTGGTGTGACACTGGAACATAGCGGAGCACCCGATGTAATGCGGGGTGAGGAAACCCAGATTGCAGGTGTTGTAGAGTCGGGATTAGTCGAAGGTAATTGTGTAATGCCTGGCACCCATAGCAAATGGGTTACAATTCGCGACGGACGCATCGTTAATTTTGAAACGTTTATGAGCGGTGAAGTATTTGAAGCACTCCGCAGTCATACCATACTTGGCAAGTTGATGAATGACAGTGCCTTTAGTGAGGATGGATTTCGTCAGGGTGTTGCAGCAGGTCTTGATGCCGGTGCGAAGCTGCTCCATACCCTTTTCCACGTGAGAACACTACCGTTGTTTGAAAAGATAGAAGAAAACAAAGTAGAGGACTACTTGTCTGGCATACTAATTGGCGCGGAAATTCAGGGAGTCATATCTAGCCGATCAATAGATGATCCGATAACGATAATAGGGCGCGATGATTTGGCAGATCGCTATGCTATTGCACTTCAAGTGTCAGGCCTGCAAAGCATACGTGCACCTGAAGACATTGCTTCCCGTGGCTATTTCGCTATTGCAAAAGCGGCCAGGCTATTATTGTGAAGTTATGGTCATGAGGTTGTGGGAGAAGGCCAGTGCCGAAAATCCGCTTGTCGCCATATTGCGTGGCCTTGAGCCTGATCAGGCACTACCTGTTGCTGAGGTTCTTGTTGACGCGGGATTTAGATTTATAGAAGTGCCGCTGAACTCACCTGAACCATTGATATCAATCAATGTTATTGCAAAGAAGTTTGGCGATAACGTAGTAACAGGGGCAGGGACTGTACTGTCTGCCGATGATGTTACTAATGTTGTGGAGGCAGGTGGCCAGCTGATAGTTGCACCCAATATGGACTCAAGAGTTGGCGCTCGCGCAAGTGA
>CAYPDN010000111.1:0-10848 GCA_964409445.1 uncultured Granulosicoccaceae bacterium | reverse complement strand
TAGAGCCCACCGAAGCGCTAAGTCGCGAACTCGTGGCATGGGTACGCAAAGAGATTGGACCGATTGCATCTCCTGATGTTATTCAATGGGCACCCGGTTTACCGAAAACCCGCTCAGGAAAAATTATGCGGAGAATATTGCGCAAAATTGCAGAGAATGACTGCGACTCACTTGGTGATACGTCGACTCTGGCTGAACCTGAAGTTGTGGCTAATCTCATTGAAAACCGGGCAGTTCAGTAACCCCGATATCTTGCCGTAAGCAAGGCCCTTCCCGTTATACAGGAAACGTAATTTCATGAAAATGGATGCAATCCCCAGTGGAGCGAACCCACCTGAGGATATAAACGTTATTATTGAAGTCCCCATTGGAGGCGAGCCCATCAAGTATGAGCTCGATAAAGATTCCGGTACTTTAGTGGTTGATCGTTTTTTGTATACGCCGATGCGTTATCCCGGTAACTACGGGTTCATTCCGCATACGCTATCTGAAGACAATGATCCTATTGATGTACTGGTATGTAATACCCGTGCAATATGCCCCGGTGCAGTAATTAACTGCCGTCCTATCGGTGTATTGGACATGGAGGATGATGGGGGCCGGGATGAAAAAATACTCGCAGTACCGTCATCAAAAATATCCATGCGTTACGACAATATTCATACCATTGAAGATCTGCCGGATATTACGCTTGCTCAAATACAGCACTTCTTTGAACACTACAAAGATCTGGAGCCCGGAAAGTGGGTAAAGATAATAGGCCTGCACAATGCAGATCAAGCCAAACAAATGATACTGGATGCAATTTCCCGCCATAAGGACTAAGGGAAAAAACGGGTTACAAATTATCAGATGCAATGCGATGCCTATTACCGGTACGAATATGCTTATGAATTATCAGTACAACCCTTGTTAGTTTATTAGGGTAGTTCTGTGTAGCGATAATTGTGCAATTCACACTGTGAAGTTTCTATTTCCATGATTTCTGTCAATGACGATTATAATCTGAACATCGCGAAACACTTAGATAGAAGTTTTCTATCTGTATTTCATACTCGTTTTAATTAGTCAGGGGCTATGGCAGTGAACTCTTATTCTGAAGAAATCAGCAACAGTGAAAAAATTATTTCTGCAAACGGTGATGCATGGAGTGCCATTGATGCAGAGTACGTAGCGAGAATGCGTTTACAAAACCGATTCCAAACCGGTCTGGACATCGCCAGATATAATGCGAAGATTATGCGTCAGGACATGGCAGCCTACGATAAGGATTCGTCCCAATACACTCAGTCACTAGGCGTCTGGCATGGCTTTATCGCTCAACAGAAAATGATTTCCATCAAAAAGCATTTCCAGGAAACGCACGGTCGTTACCTGTATCTGTCTGGCTGGATGATAGCGGCACTGCGGTCTGAATTTGGTCCTTTGCCTGATCAATCCATGCACGAGAAAACCTCTGTACCTGCACTCATTGAAGAGTTGTATACGTTCTTAAAGCAGGCTGACGCCCGTGAACTACGACATCTATACACTGATCTTGATGAAGCAAAAGCATCAGGTAATGAGGTTAAAGCTAAATCCACGATCGACAAAATAGACAATTTCCAGACACATGTTGTTCCAATCATCGCTGATATAGATGCGGGCTTTGGAAACGAAGAAGCAACTTATCTGCTGGCAAAAAAACTAATTGAAGCGGGGGCTTGCTGTTTACAAATTGAGAACCAGGTGTCTGACGTTAAGCAGTGTGGTCATCAGGACGGCAAAGTAACCGTTCCTCATGAAGACTTCATTGCAAAAATTAACGCACTGCGTTATGCCTTCCTTGAGCTTGGAGTAGAGGATGGAGTTATTGTTGCTCGCACTGATTCCCTGGGTGCCGGCTTAACACAGAAAATTCCGGTATCACACTCTCCAGGTGATCTTGCAGATCAATACACTGCCTTTATAGATGGTGAAGAGGTCACTGACGTATCTAGCCTGGGTTCTGGTGATATCGTGATACAGCGGGACGGCAAAATGGTTAAGACAAACCGTCTGCCAAATGGACTAATTCAGTTCAAACCGAACACCGGTGAAGATCGTGTGGTACTGGACTGTGTTACGGCACTTCAAAACGGTGCTGACCTTCTGTGGATTGAAACGGAAAAGCCGCATGTTGGTCAGATTGCCAGCATGGTTAATCGCATACGCGACGTCATTCCAAATGCCAAGCTGGTTTATAACAACAGTCCGTCATTCAACTGGACTCTAAATTTTCGCCAGCAAGTATTCGATGCCTGGAATGAATCTGGCAAAGATGTATCTGCCTACAATCGCGAAGACCTGATGAGTATCGACTATGATGAAACAGACTTAAGCCGCGAGGCGGATGAGAAAATCAGAACTTTCCAGGCAGATGCTGCAGCTGGTGCGGGTATTTTCCACCACCTGATAACGCTGCCTACCTATCACACAGCGGCCCTTTCTACAGATACGCTTTCGAAGGGCTATTTCGGTGATGAAGGTATGCTGGCTTATGTATTTAATGTACAGCGTCAGGAAATTCGCAGTGGTTTGGCGTGTGCTAAGCACCAGGATATGGCAGGTTCTAACATTGGTGACGATCACAAAGAGTACTTCTCTGGCAATCAGGCACTGAAAGCGTCCGGTAAAGACAATACGATGAATCAGTTCGGGTAGAGTAAATGGCGCTGTCTGGTTTTTTGAATATTCCAGTTCCAGGCTCGGTTTAATCTAGTAATCTTGTAGGAGAGCTAGCTGCCAGGCAGCGCCCCTTAATACCAACTTTTTTTGTGCACATAATCGTTCTAATGCAGCCCTTGCAGATACACCAGTGTGGGCTTACGAGTGGCGATACTAGAAAGATAGTACCAAATAGTTATACAAACTATCGCTCGGAAACTTTTATGGCGTGTTATTTATAGCTGCTATCTACCCGTTGTAACTTCTTGATAATAGTACTAACCTGAATACCCATTGATACCCTAGTGGAAGAAGAACCAAAGTACAGAACAGCCAAGGCTGCAGGAGCTCAGCACTAGCATTCCTGATTCCAAATCAATGCTAGTGCTGTTGATAATTATTACTGAAAAGGATGAATCTATATGAGCACATTCAATGCGAAAAAGAGAATTACCTTCCACGGAAGACTAGACATTATGGAAGTGGATTTCAGCAATTTCATTTTTGAAGACAGTGATGATGTGAACGCTGCGTACGATGCGATTGAAGAACTAGTTGCTGCAACGCAACAGCAATGGTATTTCCTGGTTAACTATAAAAACACCCGAATAGATCCTGACGCGTGGTTTCAGTTTGCCAATCGTGGAAAGAAAATTAATAACTCCAGTTCACTCGGCTCTGTGCGATTTGATCCTCAGGAGCCGACACGCGAAGAGATTCTGAAGCGGGCACAGACAGAAGATTTTAATCCAAATTTGGTGTCAACACGCGAAGAAGCGCTTAAACGCATCGCTGAGATGAAGGTAACCGATGTTGTGGAGTGATCTCTAACGTCTACATAGCGGAAATTCAGCAACTCGTAGTGATGAGCTTCATAGGCGCAAACATCAGCAAAGCGGCGTTGTTCGTTTTTAGCGGACAGGGCCGCTGGCATTGTTACGGATACTGGTATTTGGATACAAATGTGTTTGCAAAGCGAAGACCACTCTCCGAACGCAACTACATTGCATGCCAAGTGCATTGCAGCCGTATATCACCAGCCATAAAGTCCAACACTCACTGGAATTGAGATACCGATGTACCTCTCAAATACCATACTCGACCTCTCCAGAAGGATATAACGTGAATTACATAAAGATCGGGAAACTGGATATTGCTGAACCGCTGCATAAGTTGGTCAGCGGAAAAATATGCCCCGGTACTGATATCTCCGCTGATCATTTTTTTACAGAGCTGGAGGCAATTATCAGGGACTTTGGACCGCGAATAAACAAACATCTCGCAAAGCGGGACGAGCTTCAGCAGAGCATTGACCAGTGGCACAAGGATAACCGGTCATTCGATGTGGTCGACTATAAGAATTTTCTACAATCAATTAACTATCTTGAGCCCGAGGTGCCGAGTTTTGAAATTAGCACTGAAAAGGTCGACCCTGAAATAGCAACTATTGCTGGTGCGCAATTGGTGGTACCTCTGGATAACGCGCGATTTGTATTGAATGCCGCAAATGCTCGCTGGGGCAGTCTGTATGACGCGCTCTATGGCACAGATGCTATTTCTGAAGAGGGCGGTGCCAGCCGTCTCGGAGGCTTCAATGAAAAGCGCGGCGATAAGGTGGTGGGCTTCACCAAACAGTTCCTCGATAAGCATTTTCCACTGCAAGACGGTTCACATAAGAATGCGACCGCCTATTCAATTGATGACGCCTCGCTACAAGTAGAGATAGATACTGGCTACACGACACTCGCAGACCCTGAACAATTTAAAGGCTACAGCGGACACGACAAGCAATCACCGGAAAAAATTCTGTTGTGTAAGAACAATTTGCATCTTGAAATGAATTTTGATGCCTCACACCCCATCGGGAAAAATGACCCTTCAAACCTCTCCGATGTTCTACTTGAGTCAGCGATTACCACCATCATGGATTGCGAAGATTCTGTCGCGTCTGTCGATGTAGAAGATAAGTGCATGGTCTATCAGAATTGGCTGGGGCTAATGCAGGGAACCTTAAAAGCATCATTTGAGAAAGGCGGTAAAACAGTCGATCGTGAGTTGTCGGTTGACAGAAACTACACAGATCCGAATAGCAACACTTTCACATTGCCCGGTCGATCCGTATTGCTGGTGCGCAATGTCGGAGCACAATGCGAGATAGATGCAATTAAGTACTTAAATGAACCGGTAGCTGAGACACTAATTGATGTCATGGTCACCTCTCTTTGTGCTAAGCACGACCTGATCGGCAACAACAATGGTTTTAATAACTCAGATGAAGGATCGGTCTACATTGTTAAGCCAAAGATGCACGGTTCCGAAGAAGTCGCATTGGCGAATGAGTTGTTTGAGTGTGTTGAAACCGCTCTATCTTTAAAAAGAAATACTTTAAAGATGGGAATAATGGACGAAGAGCGACGTACAACCGTTAATTTAAAAAATTGTATTAACGCCGCAAGTGAACGGGTCGTGTTTATCAACACAGGATTTCTGGACCGTACCGGTGATGATATTCACACCTGTATGGAGGCCGGGGCAATGTTGCCGAAAGCAGAGATCAAACAAGCGAAGTGGCTGCATGCCTACGAGGATAACAACGTTGATTGCGGTCTTGCCTGCGGACTGCAGGGCAGAGCTCAAATTGGAAAGGGCATGTGGGCAATTCCAGATCAGATGGCTGCAATGCTCGAGGCCAAGATCAGTCATCCTCAACAGGGTGGCAGTACGGCATGGGTTCCATCACCCACAGCCGCAACTTTGCATGCGACTCACTATTTTGAGCTCGATGTTAAAGCGCGGCAGGATGAAATCAAATCCCGAGTTGCTGCGAGCATTGACGACATACTCACCATTCCGTTGTTGGATCGGAATTTATCTGACGAGGAAATTCAAAACGAACTCGACAATAACGTGCAGGGCATCCTTGGATATGTCGCACGTTGGGTCGGTCAGGGAATCGGCTGTTCTAAAGTACCCGATATTAACAACATAGGTCTGATGGAAGACTGTGCCACGCTGAGAATATCCAGCCAGCATATTGCAAACTGGCTGCATCACGGTGTCCTTAGTGAAGGAGACATTATTGATTCAATGCGCAAACTGGCAGCCACCGTCGATCAACAAAATACCGGCGACAACGCGTATTTACCGATGAGCAGTAACTTCGACGACAGTGTTACGTTTCAGGCGTCTTTAGATTTAGCGTTAAAAGGGCGTGAGCAACCCAATGGCTATACCGAATTCATCCTGTATGAAAGACGCCAAGAAGTGAAAGCTGCCATATAAATAGTTAGCCTGTAGGTGTCGTGTGATTCACACCTGCCCAACATACAGCGCGACGACACGACTCGATTTGAGCGGCGGGAATTGCATGCTTTAAGTAAGACTGCCAGCTTTCTGGTTTGAGACTTTTGTGCACTGTAAAGGTAGATAAAACTGTGTAATTGACATTGTGTAATTTTATTTGTGTAATTATATTTATTACATAGTAGAGTGTGAATATGTCAAATACGGAAGTCCAGTTCATGTCAAATACATACAACACACTAATCCTTGGAGCCTCTTACGGTTCCCTTTTGGGTTGCAAGCTGGCCCTCGCGGGGCACCCGGTAACGCTTGTCTGCACAGCCCCTACGGCGAAGTTAATTAATCAGCGCGGCGTAGTGGTGCACTTTCCGTTACGAGGAAGCGACGAGCCTGCTACCGTCTATTCAAAAAGCATAAACACGCAGATTACCGCAGCCACACCGTCAGAAATTGATGTCGACAAGTACGACCTTGTAGTACTGGGCATGCAGGAACCCCAATACAATAATGCGGAAGTTCGAGCATTGATGGCGAAAATCGCAGAGGCCAAAAAGCCCTGTGTCGCCATCATGAATATGCCTCCTTTGGCGTATATGAGGCGGCTGCCAGGCATCAACGCCGACTCACTCGGTGGTTGTTACGCAGATACCTCTGTGTGGGACAAATTTGACCCAGGTCTTGTGACCCTCGCTAGTCCGGACCCGCAGGCCTTTCGCCCGTTAAATAAAGGGAAAAATATTCTACAAGTCAGCTTGCCAACCAACTTTAAAGTTGCACGCTTTGAATCAGATCAGTACACCTCGATGCTTAGAGAGATAGAGGCCGACATTATGGCCATCCGATTTCCACATGGAGGAGGCGACGTCGAGTTACCGGTAAAATTGAAAGTACATGACTCACTCTATGTGCCACTCGCTAAGTGGAGCATGCTAATGACGGGTAATTTTCGATGCATTCAAAAAGACGGGATGCTCGCTATCTGTGATGCTGTGCATGCTGATATAGATAAATCCAGAGAAATCTACGAATGGACAGCCGCTCTATGCATTGAGTTAGGTGCACAAGCATCTGATCTTGTCCCGTTTGATAAATATGCAGCGGCAGCAAAGGGACTTTCACAGCCGTCTTCCGCTGCTAAAGCACTTGACCGTGGTGTTATTGCGATAGAACGTGTCGACAGACTGGTGAAGTTGCTCGCAGACCAAAAAGCCTTATCTCACCCGGAGATAAGTGCGACCGTGGAAACTGTTGACTGGTATTTGGATAAGAACTCTCAATCAGAAAAGATTGCTTAGTTCAGATAAAAGAACGTCACTACACGACGTTCACTATCCGGGAGTTACTCAAGTACTTCAGGACGACTTATTGGCGTCGCGTTGTCAGACCTTAAAAATGGAGAGTTGTGACCTTTCCGCAGAATCTTCCCCTTCATCACGAAGGGGATAACCACCAACAGATCTTTGAGTTTTATACTGTTTGAAATATTAGAAGGAGCATTTGCGAAAGCATCTCTTCCAAAAACCCTGCATCTAACTTTTCCGAACTTCTCGAGCGCTGCGCTATCTTCATTGGTGTACGCGGAATGGACTATGCCCGCCCACGGAAATACGCCTTTAGTATTCGCTATTGGTGAATTGCAGCAAGTCGTTGTCCACCGATAGGTGCCGTTCTTTGTCAGCCAATTGCATTTGAGCAGATCCCGACCTTGGGTAATTTCAATCTCGTTCGGGTAGGCAGGAATAATTTCAGTGCCGCCGAACTCGTCCAATAAATCTGCGCGGTCTATTTTTTCAAGGTAAGTTCGACAGGCCAGGCAGTAACAGACAAGCCTGCCGGGTGAGTTCTTTGGGAATCCCAACAACCTCGCTTTGAATTTTCGACAATCACATGAAATGTTCACTGACGAAGGCTCCGAATTTATCATGGTAAGTTTGTTGCTGAGTATGCGCTTTTTCTTACATGTATATATTGTTGATAGACGTACGGATCTATAGGTATTGTCAACTCCATAATTTAATGACATGCCATCTTCATGTTGATAAATACCAGAAGTAATTTACACTCAATTTTAAACCACAGCCTCAATCAGCGAAGACCGAGTATTTTTAAGACTATGCAACGAAGATCAATATTATGGTGGTTCAATCTCCTGAGTTTTTTGCTGCTCACATCACTGACCCATGCCCAGACGAGCGACTTTGAACAGATGCTCGATGATTTGCTGGAAGGGAGTGTCCCGATGATCAATACCGGGGTGCTTGAGAAGAAACTTACAGAGCCCGCTGCTCCCATATTACTGGACGCCCGTGAGCCTGATGAATATGCCGTCAGCCATCTTAAGGGTGCCAGAAACGTAGGTTATAAAGATTTTGATCTCAAGTCGTTGTCGGGAATTGATAAAGATGCCCCGATAGTGGTTTATTGCAGTGTTGGCTATCGCAGCGAGAAAATCGGTGAACAACTACAAAAAGCCGGTTTCAGCAATGTCGTCAATCTGCGAGGCGGCATCTTTGACTGGGCTAATAAGAAACGCCCACTGGTTAATAAGCAACATAAAAAGGTGACAACCGTTCATCCCTACAACAGAGACTGGGGCAGATGGTTAACGCTCGAAGAATCTCCGGAACCGGTTTTAAATCCCTAAGCGAGTTGTTTTAATCAAGTATATTCATACTCTGACTGTTCACAACTACAGGCAATTCGATCTACTCGCAGCCATTGTGTCGTTTCCACATGTTGGCATCATGTCCCTCGGGTACCTGGTCGCAGGGATCAGACGATGACGCGTAGCCACGCAGTTGGTTATAGCGTTCAATCTGATTGGGTGTGAGAACGTTAGGGGTTTCTAAATGCGAGGCGAGGTGGACGTAGCGCAGCTCTGCGCGTATTTCACCAATATCGCTGAGAAGCTCTCGCAACTCGTCTTTTGAAGGCAGGGACTCACGAAAGCGACCTTCAAGCTCTTTCTCTTTTTGTATTAGCTGTGCACCCAGTGCTTTTGCTGCCGCGTTCATCCGGGTAAACAATGATTCGATTTTTTCAATTTGATCAGCGGATAAATCGATCTCATTCTGCAACTCGAGCAAGTGTTTTGGTCCTGGTACCCCATTGAGCTCTGCCGCTTTTGCCAGCCCCCAACCGGATCCCGCTTGAAGCTCTTTAATATCATTCTCTGACAAACTTTTTATCTCGCGATTCTCCTGTCCAGCATAGTGAGAATGATTTGGCTTTGCCTCTTCAGATTGAAGTGTTGAGGAATAGATGCAGAGATTGGCTAAGATAGTTACGAAGAGATATGGTCTGAACATAGAGTCTATTCCTTAAGAAATATACAGGGTCAAAATGATTCTTTTGACACACATTGGATTTTCACTCTCTGTGGTCGTTTTCAAGAGCGATGGGTGGAGGCCTGTCACTGTTGTTCTTTTTTCTGTTTATCCTAAGTTCAACGGTACTGTTCGGTTCAGTGTACTGGTCTAAATTTGCACACATGTTCTTCAAGCCAGCTGCTGCCTTTCAAAAGAAAGTCGCATAGGCGGACGGTTCAAACGAGAACCTGCCAGATGACTATGATTTGTCGGATCCTGAAGTACAGGCCAAATTCCCCGACATCCCTGAATACATGGGAGCCAACCCACCCAATATGGGTCTTGGTATCAAACGCGAACCCCCTTGCCACTATTAAATTTGACGTCTGATCACTAGACCTCAGGAGATTTTGCAATGCCTACTTTTGTATACATGACCCGTTGTGACGGTTGCGGCCACTGTGTCGATATCTGCCCGTCCGACATCATGCACATCGACACGGTCACCCGCCGTGCTTACAACATTGAGCCAAACATGTGCTGGGAGTGCTACTCCTGTGTTAAAGCCTGCCCACACCAGGCCATTGATGTACGTGGCTACGCAGACTTCGCACCACTCGGTCACTCGGTACGTGTTAAGCGTGATGAAGAGAAAGGCGTGATCGCCTGGCGCATTAAATTCCGCAATGGCAAAAAAGACATGGATCTGCTTGCACCTATCACCACCAAGCCGTGGGGCAGCGCTACACCAGATCTGCGAGAAGTTGAAGCACCGACTAAGGAACAGGTAGAAAGCGAGCTGCTGTTCAACGAACCCAAATACATTCGCTTTGATGAAGGCGGATTGCACACGCTTAAATCTAATGGCCTGGTGATGAAGCAGGGAGTCGACTACTAATGAAATACGATACCGTCGTGGAAGAAGACATCGACATACTGGTCTGTGGCGCTGGCCTCGGTGGTACCGGTGCTGCTTTTGAAGCGCGCTACTGGGGCCAGGACAAAAAGATTGTTATCGCTGAAAAAGCCAACATAGACCGTTCCGGTGCAGTGGCCCAGGGTCTGTATGCAATCAACTGCTACATGGGCACCCGCTTCGGTGAGAACAACCCTGAAGATCACGTGCGTTATGCACGTATCGATCTAATGGGAATGGTGCGCGAAGATTTGTTGTTCGATATGGCGCGCCACGTTGACTCAACTGTGCACCAGTTTGAAGAATGGGGATTGCCGCTAATGCGTGACCCTAAAACCGGTAACTACCAGCGCGAAGGACGCTGGCAGATCATGATTCACGGTGAATCTTACAAGCCGATTGTGGCCGATGCCGCTAAAAAATCTGCAGATAAAGTATTCAACCGTATTTGCGTTACCCATCTGCTGATGGACGATGCCAAAGAAAACCGCGTCGCAGGTGCAGTCGGCTTCAACGTTCGTACCGGAAACTATCATGTCTTTAAATCAAAGGCGGTGATTGTCGGTGCCGGTGGTGCTTCCAACATTTTCAAGCCGCGCTCTGTCGGTGAAGGTGCCGGTCGCGTCTGGTACGCAC
>CAYPDN010000110.1:0-10891 GCA_964409445.1 uncultured Granulosicoccaceae bacterium | reverse complement strand
ACGTATCTGCTTTCGATCGCGATGATCTGATGGACATCAAATACGACGATACAGAACTAAGCCGCGAAGCAGATGAGAAGATCCGAACCTTCCAGGCAGATGCTGCAGCGGGTGCAGGTATATTCCATCATCTTATTACTTTGCCAACCTACCATACAGCAGCACTGTCTACCGACACACTGGCAAAAGGCTACTTTGGTGATGAAGGCATGCTGGCTTACGTGTTCAATGTACAGCGTCAGGAAATTCGTAACGGTCTTGCGTGTGTTAAGCACCAGGATATGGCGGGTTCGAATATAGGTGATGATCACAAAGAGTATTTCTCTGGCAATCAGGCACTGAAAGCATCAGGTAAAGACAATACGATGAACCAGTTCGGGTAATCATCACTGTCTGTAGATGTGCAAAGGCGCGGGTTTTAAAACCCGCGCTTTTTTTTGCCACGCACTTTAGAACTGTTGCAAGAATTCTCCTTCCACCTGCTTTACTCTGATCTTTAAGCGCCAGGCCAGCAAAACCGCCGCTACTGTTAACCCAAGTATCAAGCCGAACCACAAGCCGGTAGCGCCCCAGCCAAGATGATGGGCTGTGTAGTAGCCCGCAGCAAATGCAATAGCCCAGTAGGAAAAAGCGTTTATCAGCATCGGAACACGAGTATCACTCATACCACGCAACATACCGAGCAACGCGACCTGAGCACCATCTGACAACTGAAATACTGCAGCCAACGCAATCAGGCCGGTAGCAAATTGTCTTAGCTCTTCATCGGATGTGTACAAGCCAGTCAATTGATAGCGAAACAGTACCAGTAAGGTGACCGTCGTCAACGCTAACAATAGAGTGATTAACACTCCACTGGCCAGACGAAGTTTTAGTGATTCAAATGCACCCCTGCCATAGACTCGCCCCACTCTGGCAGTTAACGCAAAAGACAACCCTAAGGGCAACATATAACACGCACCGGAAATTCCGATTGCAATATTGTGAGCACCTGCCTCCAACGTACCGAGCATACCCATCTGAACTGCGGTGGCAACAAACAATCCCGCTTCAAATAAAAGTGCCAGATATATAGGTACGGATAGCATCAGCATCGGCTTCATATCAGTCCAGCGTGGCTTTTCGAACTTTTTTAAAAATTGATAACGCGAAAAACGCTCACCACGCAGATAGATAACCAGCGCAATTGCCATCGTAATCGAAACAACGGATGTGGCAATTCCAATACCCAACAAGCCAAGTTTTGGAAAGCCAAACCAACCAAGACCGAGTGCCAGATCGGCAATTATGTTTATACACAGACCGAGCAATTGAATGACAACAACACCACGGGTATAGCCGGTTGCTTCACAGGCATTACGACACGCCATAACCACAGCAAAAGCTGGCAGACTGAAACTTGCAGCCAGCAGGTATTGTTTAATTAACGGCACTAACTCAGTGCGCAACGACCAGTGATTTAAACTGGCAGTTATTAACCATGCACACAGCATTGCCACTGTGCCGGTAATAACACCGATCCATAACCCCTGCGTAAAGACTGATCCAACGTACACACGACGCCGTTGACCGATTAACTGAGACAGGGTCGGAGATATTCCAGCCATCAGCCCAATACAGGAAAGCGATGCAAAAAACCACAAACCGGCACCAATACCACCCGCAGCGAGTTCCAGTCTGCCCAGCCGCCCTGCCACTAACGCATCTACCAGCCCGTTGCCCATGGTAAGCAATTGCGCCAGCATTAGTGGTGCTGCGAGCTTTAAGGTACGGCGTGCATCAAGTAACAGCCGTTGATGGTGTTGCCTGCATTGCACTTTAGTGCAGCGAGACACTGACAGAAAGGAATTGCATCATACCGGCAGCGTCTGCAGCAGCGATGATCGTTGCGAAAACTTTTCATACCACTTCGCAAGTGATGGAGCGCTCTCCCGCCATGCTTCATCAGGGTTGCGGAAATCGAAATAAGCAAGTGCAATCGCTATACTCAAGTTACCGATATTTACGCTGTCACCAAATGCCGTATCTCCATAAACCTGACACTCCTGCTCCAGCACTGAGAGTGCGCGGCGACACTTGTTCAGTTGTCCTTCCACCCAATCTGGCCACAGCTTTTCTTCTGGCCGAACAAAACCTTCGTAACGAACCAGCACTGCAGCATCGCAAAAACCATCTGCGATAGCCTGCAGTCTGAGCGCTGCCCAACGATCCTCTCCTTCTGGCGGGTATAAGCCACCATTAAACCTGGTATCGAGGTATTCGCAAATTACCCGCGAATCGTAAAGACATTCGCCGCTGTCAATCACAAGGGATGGTATTTTACCCAACGGATTATCTGCGCCAAGATTATCCGGAGTAGATACGGGAGTCAGCGCTACCTCCTCCAGCTGTATTTGATCTGAAATGCCACATTCAGCCGCGACAACTCTAACCTTGCGAACAAAAGGCGATGCGGGATTATGATAGAGTTTCATTTGTTGGCCGGAACAAGAATTCCGTCAGATTCTACACCAGACAGAACCAGTTTACGCTTTCTATCCAAGACCTGTACGTACTCCAGTATGGCAACACATTAATGACCACTATCGAACCGTTTAACGAGTTTTCTACTTCGGTCCATCGGGACTGGATCGATTATAACGGTCACATGAATGTGGCCTACTACCATCTGGTGTTTGATCTGGCGGCCCGGCCGTTTTTTAACTGGCTTGGATTTACAGAAGAGAATCGAAAAACACACAACATCTCAACGTTTGCTCTGGAAACACATCTTACTTACTTATCCGAAGTGAAAGTCGACACAATAGTAAGAGTCGAATCCCGGCTTCTCGACACCAACGGCAAAAGATTTCACTTTTATCAAGAGATGTTCAAAACCGAATCCAATACACTTGCCGCAAGCCATGAATCAGTCGGCGCTGTAGTCGATATGCAGCAAAGAAAATCCACCACTACGCCCGAGGTGATAGAACAGCGCCTGGAAGAGATCAAAACCGCACACAGCCAACTGCCCCGCACCTGGCAAATTGGCCACGTGATGGCGGTAGACGCCAAACCTGCAAAACCAAATTAAAGATGGCTGAAACACCGAGGTATTGTGTTAAATTTGGCACTATCTCCCGAACGGCTTTCCCATGTTCATCCTGATTATCATTCTCTCTTTTGTTGGCTCTTCGCTTGTTCGCGCATGGATGACCCGCACATACAATAAGTGGAGTACCGTTCAGAATCAGGCAGGCATTGACGGCCACACCGCGGCACGCCATATCCTCGACAGCAACCAGCTCAACAATGTAAAGCTTGAGGTGTCAGAGGGAATGCTGACTGACCACTACATCCCCAGTCAAAAGTTAATGCGCCTATCGCAGGACATCAACAACAAACCAAGCATCGCAGCACTCGCCGTTGCAGCACATGAATGTGGTCATGCGATTCAGGATATTGAAGGCTATGCACCGTTAAAACTAAAAGCGGTGATGATGCCGGCCGCGGCTCTGGGAAATCGTTTTGGATTAATACTGACTATTGGTGCAGGCTTTATGGGTAGCAGTTTGCTGATGAACGCTGGATTGCTAATGCTGTTGTTGGGCATGTTGATGCCAATTCTGACATTACCCATTGAATTTGATGCAAGCAAACGAGCTCTGGAACAGCTGACAAAGTACAACCTCGTCAACGAACAGGAATATGCAGGCGCCAGGTCGATGTTAACAGCAGCGGCTCTTACCTATGTTGCCGGTGCTGCGTCATCTATTGCAATACTCGGCTTACTGGCTATGCGTTTTCTTAGACGTCCCTGATGTTAAATCCCAGGCTGTCATTGCAACAGCGTAGCGGTCAAAACACATGAATGAAAGAGAGCTGTTACAAAGTATGTTCGCATCTGCGGTCGAAGCAGCGCAGCCTTCAAATGCAATACCGGCTCACCTGCCCGAGGTTCCAAATGGTCGCACTGTTGTCATCGGCGGCGGAAAAGCATCTGCCGAAATGGCCAGAGTGTTTGAGTCAAACTGGAGCGGCCCGCGTGACAAGTTATCAGGACTGGTAGTGACGCGTTATGATTATGCAGTTGACTGTAACCAGATAGAAATTGTCGAAGCTGCACATCCGGTACCCGATCAGGCGGGTGAACAGGCCGCAAAAAGAATTCTGGATAAAGTCAGCGGACTTTGCGAAGACGACCTGGTGGTTTGTCTGATTTCTGGTGGAGGATCATCATTACTATCACTGCCGGCAGCCGGCTTGACACTGGATGACAAGCAGCAAATCAATCGTGCACTTCTCAAAAGCGGCGCTAACATTCGTGAAATGAATTGCGTACGCAAACATCTGTCTTTAATTAAAGGCGGCAGACTAGCCGCAGCATCACACCCCGCAAAACTTGTCACACTAATGATTTCAGATGTCCCTGACGATGACCCGGATGTGATCGCCTCGGGACCAACAGTACCAGACCCGACAACCTTTAGTGATGCATTAGATATCATCAACAAATACGGTATCACGGAACCTGCTGCCGCAATCGAACATATTAAAAAGGGAGTGGCAGGTGAGCCAGATAATCGCTACAGCGAGACCCCAAAAGATGGCGACCCGCGTCTTGGCAACAGCGAGGCCATATTAATAGCAACGCCACAAACGTCACTGGAGGCTGCCGCTTCGGTTGCAAGAGCAAATGGAATCACACCAGTGATACTCGGTGACAGCATCGAGGGAGAATCCTCACAGGTGGCTGTGGTACATGCGGGCATAGCAAAACAGATTGTTCGCCACCAGCAACCGGTGCCCAGACCCTGCGTATTGCTGTCTGGCGGTGAAACCACCGTCACAGTTACCGGTAGCGGACGAGGTGGCAGGAATGCCGAGTTTTCTTTGAGCCTTGCGTTGGCGCTTAACGAATTAGAGGGTGTTTATAGCCTCGCTGCAGATACTGACGGCATTGACGGCAGCGAAGACAACGCGGGTTGTTTTGTGTCTCCAGACACTCTTGAGAGAGCGCTGCAGCACGGGCTCAAAGCGAGTGACTTTTTACACAACAATGACGCTTACAGTTTCTTCGGCAGACTCGATGATCTTCTGATAACCGGTCCGACACTTACAAATGTTAACGACTTCAGAGCCATCCTGATCACCTGAGTGTAATCACACCAGATCGTGCATTCACCTATGATTTACACTGCTCCACACCCTGCTGAGTTAGTTCCCAGAGTTGCAAAGGACCGTCTGTATTATCCCGAGTGAGGGGCATAAATTGTTTCAACATACGAAAACGGCTGTCCATAGGCAGTTCGTCTTCTGTCGATATAAGAGCATACTCAACCTTTTCTGCCCCATACAGATGACACCACTGCTCTTGTAGTACTACCGGATCCCATTTTCTGCTTTTTGACATATCAGCACTTCGCTGCCAACAGCCGCAAACAGTGTCGAATACTTCAATATCCAGATACGCCATGACATGGCCAATATCGTGTGTATTGTTGGTAATGAGCAACTGCGGCGCAGCAATATGCTGCTCCAGATAGTTCGCAAGAATTCTCCCCGTGGCCTGTGGTGTTTTAACACTCAAATAAACACCGGCAAGCCCTAGCAACGCATGGTAAAAAAGCACCCCGATCAACACAGGAGCAATGCCAACCTTTACTACGCGCTTCAATGCAATATTGCGAAAAACTGGTCCCGAACGCATTGCTACCCAAACGATTGCAAACGCCGCTATATACAAATGACCCAGATGTCGCACAATCCCGGTACCGGAATATTTTGCACCAACGCTAATGATTAAGATTGCAACAACCCACGCAAGCAAACCTGTTCTTAGGCTAAACAACAGTAAACAAGTAGCAGCAACCACCAGCACACACATAATTCGAACTACTAAGCCTCCAGGCTCGGTAGAAGATAGCCACCCGCCGATCCCTAGGGGCAATTGAATAAAGTGTGGAAATACTGAGGACAATACTGCCTGCGCGACATCCTTTTCCCATGCCCGTCCTCCAGTAACGATATTGACTGCATATTCGTTGGTCGCCAAAGGGAACACAATAAAATAGAAGGCAGCAACTAAAGTAACAACGTATATTGATACAGATGCTACCAAAGCCTTTGAAAATGTGGGCCTCCAGCCGTCCTGCCATAATATAGTTAGCCCAAGTACACCCAGCGGTACTGACAGTAACACTCCAAATGCACTACTGAAGGCAACCATGCTAAGCAACAAAGAAAGGTAAATAAGGTTATGACATCTGTTGTAGAGCGCACTGGCATACAAAGATGCGAAAAGCATGGCGATAATATACGGGCGAGGAATTGTAGGATAGTCGTATAGCGTGAAGTACCCGAAGATGAGTAAGCTACAAATCCACAGCGGAAATGGTCTGTCACGCAGCAACAGAAAACCAAATATTAGTGCGAAGCAAGCTGTCGCGTAAGGTACAACATCAACTGAGAATGGCAATAAGAACCAAAGGAATATATGCCATAACGGGGTGTGACCTTCTTTTTCACCGTGGATAAGAACATCCCACGGATATTGGGATGCCGCTGCAATGTTCCAGGCTTGCGCCTCGTCCTGGCCGATCGTGTGAAACCAGGCAAGGACAAAAAGAACAACACCATAGATGGTTAACACCACCAAAGCAGGTGCGGTTAACCGATTTTGGGTTGCGTAAAACATTCTGTCGATACAGAGAAATATCGAAGCGTCTTACACCTTATGCCTGCTTTGTTTTCCTGTTAACCAGAGCATTATAAATAATTCCCACACCCGCTCCCGCTATGGTCCCCAAACCAAACCCATACAGAAAACCCACTATGCTCCCCAAAAAGGAAACGGTGTACCCGATAAAAAACTGTCCAAGGAGCTCTAAGTTTGGTCCGATAACCGAGACACCATCCGGTCCTGTTTCAGGACCTTTTATCAACAACCAGTTAGTTGCTACAAAAATGATCAATCCCAATAAAAATCCAAGTACCAAGCCGAGCACTTTGGAATTCAACATCACAATCGAACGCCTTAGCTGAAGCTCTTCATCGTAATTCAAGCTATCTGTTTCCTGATATTTCATCAAATCATATCCAACAAGCGAGTGCTGCCTGATGCCCTTGCATCGATCAATACTCTCTTCCAATATATTCCCAACAACATATTACGCAGGTAAGCAACCAACCAGCCAAGAACAAAGCCCCAAAAAAACCCGTACAATGTACCAACCAGTGCACCTTTTACTGACATTTCATAGCCATAAAAATATTGTCCAAGCAAAGCTACTTTTTGCCCTAGTTCGAAAGCGTCCAGGCGCAGCAGGACCATCGTCAAGATCAGCATAAAAACTGCCGAAATGATTCCACATGCTACCGCCAAAGGTAGTTTTTCAAGTCTTCCGAAAACACTGGTGGTGATCACCTCTGCTTCAACAATCGGGTCTGAAGCATTTACCACATCCTCACCCGTCAACCTGGCTGGCACTATCGGCTGAGTTGAATTCAATAGGCCAGTTTCGTCCAGCTCTTTCTTTGAAATTTCCTCGTGGTACTCCTGATCATCATTAACCTGCCAAAGATCTTTGTTCGCACCCATAATATTTTCAACTGCATACATAGCAGTCAACATAGAATGATCCTGATTGTTATATCGGTGCATTCCATTGCGTCCTACAAGCTGCAGGTTCGTCATGTTTTCTTCAAGGTAGGTTCTTACAGTAAGCAATGCTTCCGCGTAGTTGTCGTCGTATACAGGATATGCTTTTGGCATACGGACAACAGTTCCATCTACCACACTTGCTGCGTCTGTAAAACCCAACAACTCCATTTCACGGGTGCCTAATTCAATCAGATCTTCGTCGGACATACTCCAAAGACCATCCCCTTCAAAACAAAAATACTCCAAACCAAGACAGGTCTTGCTGCTGTCCGGGAGCATCTCCGGACTCCAGTTTTTAAAGTTCTGGATTCTTCCAACCTTTACATCAGGCTCATGAATGTAAATCCAGTTATCATCAAAAAGGTGCTCTTCGTCGATAATAAGAGCCACTGTCAGAAAATCTCTGTAGTTCAGTGCTCTGGCAGCCTCGGCAATTTCCGCAGGCGGAGCAGGTTCCAGTTTAGCGACTAACTCCCGTATTGGCATGGTGCTGATAAAATCAGAACCATCGACATTGGAAACTTCTCCGGAACTCGATTGGACTTGTACACCACTAACACGCTGTCTGTCATGGCGGATTTTAACAACGTCGGTATCCATAGTGACTTCTGATCCGCGTTTTGTTACTTCGTCCCTAACCTTCTCCCACATCATACCCGGACCTTTTCTGGGGTAATGAAAAGAGTCAATCAGTGTTTTTATCACTGTTTGTTTGGAATCAAAACGATTTCCAATCAGCGCGTTCTTGACTGCAGACACCAGCGACAAGCCTTTAATTCTCTGTGCCGCCCACTCCGCTGAAATCTCGGTGCAGGGTATACCCCATACTTTTTCTGTATAGTTTTTAAAAAATATCCTGTAGAGGCGGGAACCAAACATATTGGTTACAAAATCTTCGAAATTCCTCTCATTTTTAATTGGGAACAGCCTGACTCTACAGTAACTAAGCACGACTAACAGACTATTAACCAGACCGAGCCCGCTTAGCGCATTGGATATTTTCAGCGGATAATTGAAGAATTTTCGGTTATAAAGAATTCTGGAAATACGGTTGCGCAAGAGAAAATCATCCTGCATGTACTCATGCCACATATCCTCCACTGCCTTGACTTTAGTGAAGAATCGGTGTCCACCAATATCAAAAAGGTAACCTTTATAAGAGACCGTTCTTGAAATACCACCAACTATCGAGTCTTTCTCAAAAACAACAGACTCCACACCAACTTTGCAAAGTTCTGATGCAGCGGTCAGTCCAGCTGGGCCAGCACCGATGATAACTACTTTTTTACTTTCAAAGTCCATTGCTACAATATTCATCCACAGCCCCGATTTCATCAGGACTTCAATTTAAGATACTTAGTCTAAAACATACGGATGCGTAAATCTCTCCGGTACTAAAAGATTTATGAGAGATACCCCACATAGCAAATAGAACAATGCGGTTTACGCGATTTCAGGTACAGAATCGACTCTGTGATTAGAGTAAGCTCCCTGCACATCAGTATGCAGCAACATCTAAATTTACAGCCGGTTGTCTGGTTGAATACCGCCAACTACTTCGCATTTACCAGAACATAGTGCAAGATTATAACAACAAGTTATTCCAACTAGCGCAGTACATCGCAAAAAATAATAACTTGACTACTGCGACAGTACTTAGTAGATCGCACACAAAGTCAAAGACGGACCGATATGATTAGGATCGAAACAATCAGGCCCCATGCATCCGGTATGGATACCGTAACGTTGCTGTACGTCAAAATGGAATGCAGTTTAGCAGAATGTTATTTTCACTCCAGCGGCTAATATGGATCAGGCAAATCTAAAATTCGCGCTGGTAACCACGTTTTACCCACCTTATCATTTTGGCGGCGATGCCATCTACGTGCGCAATCAAGCTCATGCTCTGGCACGGCGCGGCCATTCTGTCGACGTCATTTATACTGTCGATCCATATATTTCGCTGTCGAACAAACCACCGAAACCGCAATTACCTGAGCCCAGTGGCGTCAGAATTCATCAATTGCGCAGCCGCTATCCACGTCTGTCTACTCTCGCCACACAGCAATTGGGGAGATCAACGTTTCATGCAAAAAAAATCAACGAGATTCTGTCTGAAAACACGTATGACGTCATCCATTATCATAATATTTCATTGGTGGGGGGCCCGGATATACTTCGTCGCGGCTCTGGACTAAAATTCTACACAGCACACGAACACTGGCTGGTCTGCCCAACACACATACTCTGGAAAAATAACAAAGAGATCTGTACATCCAAAGCCTGTATCAGGTGTGGCATTCGATATCGCAGACCACCTCAACTATGGCGTTACACATCTTATCTTGAAAATTGTGCAGAGCATGTAGACGAATTTTTCGCGCTCAGCGAATTTAGCGCAATGGCACATGAAAACTTTGGTTTCAGGAAAAACTTCAGGATTTTTCCAACCACAGCACCAGCACAACCCGCTGTGCCCGCAGATAAAACGAATCAATCGCATTCTGATAAACCCTATTTTCTTTTCGTCGGCAGACTGGAGACCATCAAAGGCCTGCAGGATGTTATTCCATTGTTTGATGGCAATATTGACGCAGATCTTGTAGTGGCAGGCTCCGGGGCTATAGAATCTGACTTAAAACAACAATTGGGTGGTGCGTCAACGGTCAAATTCCTGGGTAACGTAAAACCCACACAACTTCCTGAACTCTATCGGGGAGCTGTAGCAGTCATCATCCCATCCCGGTGCATTGAAGTTTTTCCACTTGTTGTGCTCGAAGCATTTAGAGAAGGCACACCTATCATCGCCAAAAACACCGGGCCATTTCCAGAAATAATCAATAAATCGGCTGGTGGCGCTCTCTACGACACAAACAATGAGCTACTAAATAAGCTAAATAGCATTCTCGATCATCCGGAGTTACGTCAAACTCAGGGTAATTCCGCACTAAATGCTTTTCAAAAATATTGGACAGAATCAAAAGCTTACGAAAAATACTTTACTACCATCGGAAAACATGCAAAGAGAAAAGGTTATACAGACCTGCTTCATAGACTATCGCGCTGTGATGCTGAAGGTTTTCTAGAGCACAAAAGAATAGAGTCTTCTGCGCGCACCAACGTAATACAAGACGCGATACACAATGGGTAGTAGAAGCCATTCGAAAGCGCTGACCGATTTTCTGAGTCTTACTGGCGGCGAATTAGTTGGAAAAATATCGGGATTTATCGCTTTCACCTATCTTGCCA
>CAYPDN010000109.1:7487-10985 GCA_964409445.1 uncultured Granulosicoccaceae bacterium | reverse complement strand
TTCCATGCAAAGCTGCACGAGATGACTTGTATCGGTATAGATATGGAAACCGCAACGCTCTTTATTGTCGGTCACGCCAATCAGATTGCGCGCGGTGCCTTGTTGTTAGTGTCCGACGTCCCAATTACGCCTGATGGTGTGAAGATGGAAGATGCTGATATAAAAACTACCAGCAAGTGGGCGCCGATACACCTGGAGCTGGGTGTCGAGGCAATGACCGAGATAGGTGGCAAAGGTGAACAGATAAGACATTTTCGGTATTAGTTATTCAGTTATATCATCACCAAGTCAGGTTACGGCAGCAGCAGCCCGTAGGCCTTGTACGATAGGATTGGCAACAGTCGGTTACAAACCTGTGCGGTGGTAGACGTCAATAAAATTGAGGTCCATAGCACTGAGGCTGATGCGAACTTCTCCCCGATCCGGTTGTCAGGAATTATAGGCGTCGGAAATAAGGCTTTCCGGTTCGCTGGTTTGTTGTAGCCTTGCTGCGCAGGCTACAGTTGATGTCCATGTTTGAATCTCCAGGGTAACCGAAATCGGTAACCATCCCGCAAGAAGAGCGAAGAGGCTATATGAATAAACTTAACTTATCACTTGCGTTGGCTTTGCTGCTTTCACCGGTCGCGGGAAAATCCGGACAACTGGTTGAACTGTTTACTTCACAAGGCTGCTATTCATGTCCCCCTGCCGATAAACTTCTGGGAGAACTGATTGAAGAACAACCGGATCTGGTTGCTCTCGAGTTTCACGTCGACTACTGGGATGATTTGCACTACGGTGCTGCCGGAGTCTGGAAAGATCCGTTCTCTGACGCATCGTACACACTGCGACAACGTCGCTACAATTCCACGGACCTTGATGGCAAGCGTGGCGTCTACACACCGCAGATGATAGTCAACGGGCGCATAGCTCAGGTCGGATCGAGTGAAAGAGCTGTTCGCCGTGCGTTGAATTCGGACGCACCGGAAATTGATCTTACTGCATCTATAGAGGCTGATCAGCTGTCAATTGATATCAATGGCGAGCGTGAAAGCGGTTCAATTCTCTGGCTGGCAGTTTTTGATCGTGTGCAGGTTACAGAAGTGACCAATGGTGAGAACCACGGCAAAACCATGGTGAATCACCATGTTGTTCGAGAGTTAGTACCACTCGGTCAATGGCAGGGTGATAAAATCAGTCATACTGTCCAGCTTGCAGCTCTTTCGAGAGAGGTCACTGCAACCGGCAATACCAGTTGTGCTGTGTTTTTACAGGATCAAACGCTGGGCTCCATCCGTGGTGCAACGTATTGTAAGTAAGTTGGGTAAGTAGGCCGGTCTTTTTTTATCGTAGAAGTTGATAAAAGATCTGCCCGCCCGCGACTGTTTCGCTAAACAAGCTAACTTCTGATTCCAGTGGTAAGGGACGCAAGCAAAACAACCGGATGTTGCCATCCACCGTTTGCAGGCCACATTGAATTTGATCTTCTGTCGGTTGGTTGATACCCGACTCGGCAAGCACTGCTTCATTCACTCCGTCGGCCAGTGTATTCAGTGGTGCGTTCTCAGGTGCTGACAGTGCGGTGGTTATTGTCTGTGCAGCATTTAAAAACTGCAGGTTTGCATTAGCATCCGTACTGGAAAAGTCACTATCACTCAAGCAATCTGCCAGCACTCCTGTACAGTTTTCAACCACCGTTACCGCGCCACTCGGATCAATCAACTCGCGTTGTCTGGGAATGGTGGGATCGGTTGGATGTTGTGTAAAAGCTGCAGTGAATTGTGCAGTCGAGTAAGACTGTAAATAGTTCTGTATGCCGTTTTCGTTAAGGGCGGCACCAATAATTGTAGAGCCTGTCAAAGATGCGATTGTCGCCTGAAATACAGAGTTGCGGCTGCGGTCAACACGTCTGACAGTAAGTGTTCCATCTTGTTGAAAAAGATGAATCGCGCGCTGTGAATTGTCGCTGAAGAAAAAGCGCAGGTCCGTGGTGTCAGCTGAAGCTACTACGATATCTGTGCCGTCCAGTGAGTAGCCGGTGATGTTATTAAATCGACTGTCATTAAATTGCGCGCTTTGCGCGGGTGTCTGCGTCGCCTGATTTGAGTTGATTGCGTTGATCGTTGCAGTCACTTCCTGAGTAAGTGTTATGAGTTGAGTGGTAAACGAGACAGTGGAAGAAATACCCTCGTTGCGCACGTTGGTCTGCAGCAGTGCGTCCGGTACCAGTGTTGAAACGTCAGGCAGGAGTAAATTAGTACCGTTTATTGTTGGTGCCTGCGTTGTCGGGTCGGCTCCATCAGTAACATTTGAATCTGCAGAATCTGCCGCTGAGTCTGAGCCCGCATCAACGTTACTTGCAGTTCCGGTACTGTCCAGCGATCCAGTGGGGGTAATTCTTGGCCCGCCATCACCAGTGCCCGATATACCACCACCGCAAGCACTTAATAGTATGCTGATGGCAATGGTAGCCAGTACCTTTGCGTAGTTACAGGTTATGGTTTGTGGCAGGTATCGATTAGTGTGCACAGATTTACTTCGCATCGTCGTTTGCCTCGTCTTTGCCCGGGTGCTCAGTACTATCTGTCGTAACTATTGGCTCTTCAAAATAATAAATGCCCAGGCCGGTCCGGTATCTTCCTTCACCTTTGACAGATGGGTTAACTGATCGGTCTTGTGTTGCTAGAAACTGATCAAGTTCGCTGAGTAACTCGAGTGATTTTTCGTTGCTTAACTTGCGGAACAATTCAACACCGCTTGTCGGTACGTCGTCGTAGGCTACGGAAAGTTGTAGTCGTGTGTCTTCTGCTTCCTTGCTGAAGTTGTGATCGATGGTACCGAGCATGTCATTGATACTGTTACCGGACAGCCTTAACAATTCTTCATCACTACCTGCAGGAACATAGCCGTTTGATACTAATCGCACTTTCGATTTATTTTCGTCAATGCTGACTGAGCCAACCCGCAGCAGCTCGTCAAGGATGGCTCTTGCGGTCATATCACCGCTGTAGCGCTTTACAAGATCTTCAAAGCTGCCTTCAGCCTGCGGGTCACCCCAGCCAAGTACTTTCGGTTTTCCGGCTTTGGTGCGGAAGTCGCTATCGCGCATCCAGGCGCTGACGACCCTTGCCGCGCGATTGTTTTCTTTTTTAGCTGACTCTTTTTCCTCAGGCTCTTCCAGTAGTCTTTTAACTTCTTTCCGATTTACTCCGGTCAGGACTGATACTCTCGATACCGATTGCTTGCGTCCGGGCAAGCCAAAATCTTCACTGGCGACCTCGACAAACACACGTCGTGCAACTGCGCTGAAATCAGCATAGGCGACGCCATTGCGCAGCAGCAGGCGCACCAGCGGGCGCAGAACCTTTTTCATCATCGATGTGTGGGAAGAGGGGTCGCTCATAGGTGTAAATATACAGTAATCCGGCATAAAGGTGGGAGAAAAATCCCAAAAATCATGCCGCCTTTGCAGTTTTTCCTGGTTTCTCCCGGATTCTGTTCTCCGGGTTTCTTTTC
>CAYPDN010000109.1:1861-7387 GCA_964409445.1 uncultured Granulosicoccaceae bacterium | reverse complement strand
GGTTTCTTTTCTCCCCAGTTTCTTTTATCGGGGATTCCGCATGGGATACCATACGGCGACTTCTCTAATCGGTTTCATTTGATGCGCGTTCTGGTTATCAATTGTGGTTCCTCCAGTGTTAAATTTCATCTGATAGATCTCGCTGATGGCAGCCGGTCTGCGTCTGGCAAAATCGAGTCTATAGGTGAAGCCAATGGAAAGTTTCAGAGTCATCAGCAAGCGCTTGATCATGTCGTCAGCGAGGTAGGTGAGCATAGTATCGATGCAGTTGGCCACCGTGTTGTGCATGGTGGTGAGAAATTCATCGAGCCCGCCATTATTGATGCAGACGTGATTGCGGAGATTGATGCCTGTGCAATCGATGCACCTCTGCACAATCCTTTCAACCTGCTTGGTATAAACATCGCGCGTGCGAAGTGGCCGGAAATAGCGCATGTGGCAGTTTTTGATACAGCATTTCATGTACGCATGCCACGACGTGCACGTGAGTATGCGATCGATGCGGACATTTCAGAGAAGTATCGAATCAGGCGATTCGGTTTTCACGGTACTTCGCATGAGTATGTCGCAGGTGTTGCCGCTAAGGCGCTGCATTCGGACGTCAGCCAGTTGCGTATTGTCACGCTTCATTTAGGCAATGGGGCCAGTGCCTGTGCTGTGGAGTATGGCAAGTCCACGGAAACCAGTATGGGTATGACACCACTGGAAGGCCTGGTGATGGGTAGCCGTAGTGGTGACATTGATGCAGGTGCTGTGATGTCGTTACTTCGCAGCGGCGACTTTACAGTGACAGAACTCGACGATCTGCTCAATCGCAAAAGCGGTTTGCTTGGCTTAAGTGGTATTGGCAATGACTTGCGTAAGATAGAAGATCGTGCGGCAGAAGGAGACGACCGTGCGCGCAAGGCGATCAATGTTTTTGCTCACAGAGTCAGGAAATATATTGGCGCCTATGCCGCTGTTATGGGTGGCATTGATGCAGTGGTCTTTACCGGTGGCATCGGTGAAAACAGTGCGACCATGCGTCGCAGAATTCTGCAGCGACTGGAGTTTCTCGGTTTAGTAATCGATGAAGATTTAAACCGTGATGCATCAGTCCGTGATTTATCTCAAGCTGGATCAGCAGAGCAAGGTGCAGACAACGCAACCATCATTTCGGATAGCAGTTCCAGAGTCAGGGCGCTGGTAGTTAAAACTGATGAAGAGCTGATGATTGCCAGGCTCACCAAGCGTGTGGTTTCAGAAGAGAACGAAATCACTGTTAAGAAAAGCATCCCTGTTGCGATCAGTGCCAGACATGTGCATCTGACGCAGAAGACCTTTGAGGCACTTTTTGGTGCCGGAGCCACACCGACTGTGTATCGTGAAATTTCGCAGCCCGGTCAGTTTGCCTGCGAAGAGAAAGTTAACCTGATCGGGCCCCGCAACCGTATAGACGGCGTGCGTATATTAGGGCCGCTGCGTTCGGTCGATCAAATAGAAATCGCCCGCACTGATGAATTTAAGCTGGGTGTTGATGCACCGATTCGTGATTCAGGCAAGGTGCAGGGATCGGCACCAATTACGCTTGAAGGTCCTGCAGGTACGGTGAATTTAACCGAAGGACTAATTTGCGCCAGGCGTCATATTCATATGCACCCGGACGATGCGTCCGTATTCGGTGTGGCAGACAAGGATATTGTTGAAGTGGCTATTACCGGTGGACCTCGTGATCTTGCATTCGGGGATACGCTTATCAGGGTGAGTGAGAAGTATTTACTTGAAATGCATATTGATACTGACGAGGCGAATGCTGCAGAGCTTGGTAAAGATGCCAGCGGGGAACTAATTTGCGATACTGTTTCAGGCGCGGGCGCGCAGCTGAAGAAGACGCGCGGTTAGAAGTTTTTTTATTCAGTGCTGACTGGCTTTTCGGCGCTAACTGGCTTTTTTCTTTTTCACTTTAGCGGCTTTCTTACTGGTCGTGCTGTTAGTAATGCCAATTGAATCACTTATCGTAGTCACTGCTTGCTTATTATTACTTTTAAGCTCGAGCTGTTTTTTCAGGGCTTTTTTCTCAGCCATAGTTTCTGCGAGAAGCTTGTTAAGCTCTTTTAATTTTGCTTTGAGCTCTACAGTTTCACGTTGAAGTTCTGTATCAGTACGATAGGTTTCATTCTGATAGGTAGCTTTCAATTCGTTGTTGGAGCCGCCGAGTTGCTCTTTAAGCTCCGCGATTTGGCGCGTAAGATTCGCTTTGCTGGCACGGGCTTTAGATGCAGCCTGATCGCGCGCGACCTGAATTTTAATCTCGCTGCGGTCAAGCTCGCGGGTCAGATCAGTAACACGCTGATCTGCTTTTCTAAGCGCTTTAATATGTGCGTTTTCCAGTTGTTTGTGCGTTCTTTGCAGATCTGCAAGCTGGCTGTCTGCAGGACCACCATCTCTTAATTGAACTTCCTTCAAAGTCAGTGCCTTACTTAGTGCACTAATGCTATTTTGGTGATGCTGCCTGCTGCCTTGAAGCTCCTGCTGCAGTGACTGGACATCTGTATCAAGCGATTGCACTTGTTCTTCAAGCGCTGTCATATCTGTTGCCAGTGTTACTTGTTGACTGTTGGCTATTTTGGTTTCGGTTATTTTGGTGTTCAGGTTTTCCCTGAGTATGCTGATGGATTGCTCAAGTTCTGACTTTTTCGCAATGCTGGTTTGCTTGCCAGATTGTTTACCAATAGTTTGCTTACCGGAATCGCTGCTGTGCGGTGCCTCGGTTTTCTGATCGGTTGCGTCGTTTAAATCCATCTGCAGATTATTGATTTTGCGTTGCAGGCTGGCACTTTCATGCCTTGCACGCTCAGAGGTTGTCTGATTAATCTCAAGCTTAGTTTTCATTTCAGCCCACCGCTGCTCGAGTGCTGACAGCATGCCCTGTACCTTAGTCAGGGATAGATCAATCTGTTTGATTTCACCTTCTTTCAGATTGAGTTCACTGGCAATACGTGTGAGTTCAATGTCGTCTTCGACTGAGTTGCAATTCAGACGGCGAGAGGAGCCTTCAGACTCCGCAAACTTACTAAGAAGCCTGGCTATATCGGTCTGCTCTTTATTTAACGCACGTGCCTGCAATATATCGAACCTGTTTTGCAGCTTAGCGACGGCGAGGCTGCGTGTTGCAACTTCGTTTTCTGCTTGTGTCAGAGAGGTTTTAATCGGCTTGGCTGAATGTTCAGAATTTTGCAGACGAAATTTCAGTCCCTCTTTTGCCTGCGCAGCTTTGCTTTTAACGGTGAATCTGCCGATAAAAAAAACGATAACCAGCGCCGTCAGGAGCGGAAAAAGTTGTATAGCTAAATCAAGCATGTCTGGTCCACGTTCTGAGCGTCAGTTTTTTCACCATTGCGGTTTTATTGCAGTATTCTGCTTTTGTAATTGCGCATGGATTGGTTATGGGCATGAGACGCATGTCACTTTCGGATCTGTGTTCTTGGTGGTCGTCAGCTTTACAGCGCAAAAAATCAGCCATTCTGGTAAGAATAGTTCCAGATTACATCGCTTGATTTTTCCCAATCGCGGATTATTTGAAACAGTTAACATTGTGCTGTTAAAAAGCGGAATCAGGAGCACCCATAAATGAAGGCATTGGTATACACAGGCACAGAGGAAGTTATTTATCGGGATGAGCCAGATCCTGTGCCAGGCAGCGCTGGTGACATTTTGTTGGCAGTGGATGCCTGTGGATTGTGTGGCTCTGACATGCACGCCTACCACGGGCTGGATGCACGTCGGGTGCCACCGTTGATACTCGGGCACGAGGTAACAGGGGTTGTACAGAATGGCGATCGGGCCGGCGAGAGAGTCATCGTTAATCCACTGATGTCGTGTGGTCACTGTGGTGATTGTGTCGATGGTCGCGCCCACTTATGTGCGAGCCGCGAGCTGATTGGTATGCGAGTGGCCGGTGCCTTTGCGGATTTAGTGGTGGTGCCGGAACATAGTCTTCTCTCTGTGCCCGATGATATGGATGTCGCTCATGCAAGTCTGACTGAACCGACAGCGGTCAGTCTGCACAGTGTGTTATTGGCCGAGCGTGTGTTGCACCGCCCTGTATCGGAGGCGCGTGCAGTAGTGATTGGTGCTGGTGCTATTGGTGTTCTCGCTGCGTTAATTCTGCAAAGTAAGGGATGTACTGATGTGTACATTGGTGATACTGGTGAGCTGCGCCGGAGGACTGCAGAGCTTAATGGCTTTGGTCACGTGTATGACCCACTCACCAATGAACCCGATGCAGGTAGTTTCGATCTGGTGATAGACGCGGTAGGCAGTGGCAGAACACGTGAAGCATCCAGCCGTTTGGCGAAAGCGGGTGGAGTGATATGTCATATCGGACTGCAGGATGATGCACCCGGTCTCGATACCCGCCGACTGACGCTGCAGGAAATAACTTTTATTGGCAACTATTGTTACACCATGTCAGATATGGTCGCAGCGCGAGATGCTATTCAGGCTGGTAAGCTTGGTGGGCTGGAATGGCTTGAGCATCGTCCGATGTCAGAGGGTGCTTCTGCGTTTTCTGATGTCCATAACGGTACTGCTTCAGCACCCAAAATTGTATTGTTCCCCTCTTAGAGTTTGGTGGTAAAGCTCCTAAGCAGAAAGTCGCAGCTGACAATCCACTGAAACCAACCTGGTGATTTTAAGGAAACCCTATGAGTGCAGAAATAATTGTAACTAATCTCGAATACTATCCGGGAATGGCCATTGAGCAGCACCTTAGTTTAGTGCAGGGCAGTTCTGTGCGTGCCAAACATGCAGGCAGGGATTTTATGGCAGGACTTAAAAGCATATTTGGTGGCGAGTTAGCCGGTTACACTGAATTGCTGCATGAGTCGCGCGAGGAAGCTGTTCAAAGAATGATTGAGCAAGCTCAGAGCGTTGGTGCTAATGCGGTACTCAATGTACGCTTTTCAACGTCGAGTATTGCATCTGGTGCCGCTGAGATATTTGTTTACGGTACGGCTGTCACACTGCGGGCCGAGTCGTGATTGAGTACGCGATTTTTGTGGTGTTGCTTGTTCTTGGCTACGGCTTCGGACAACTCAATGAACGGCGGCACTATAAATCTATTAATAAACGTGAAAGCGATCTGACGACGTTGCCGGCAGTTGCCAGTAAGCATCCTCCGGTGGACGCGACTTACCAGCAGCAAATGGTCATCGGTAGTGTGGTGGTGGCAAGTGACTACTTTAAATCTTTTGTTGCCAATTTGGTTAATGTGTTTGGTGGCCGCATTCGATCCTACGAACCTTTGCTGGACAGGGGCAGGCGAGAAGCCATGTTGCGCCTAAAGCAGCAGGCAAAAAAGCAGGGTGCGTCAATGGTGTTTAACGTCAAGTATGAAACCTCCCGTATCGGCGGACGGGTCACAACAATTGAGGTGATGGCATACGGTACAGCCCTGATTCCTGCAGTACCAGATGCTATCGTCCATTGAAAAATGTTAACGCTTAATTTGCATTGTCGCTGCCAGAGCTGTTGCAGAACAGCTGT
>CAYPDN010000109.1:0-1761 GCA_964409445.1 uncultured Granulosicoccaceae bacterium | reverse complement strand
AGCTGTTGCAGAACAGCTGTAGTGTAAGCACGAGTTACTGAAACATGCGCTATGAAGATCGTAAACCTGATGAAGGTGCCAATACACCCGGACGGCACCCGTTGCGTGAATTTTTCAAGCTGAGCGTGATGGCTGTGATCGCTGTCATTGTGCTTGGTATATTATTACGTGTGGCGGGAGCCACGCTTGGTGGATTAATTCCATTTAAAGCGGAGCTATGGTTAGCTGAACGCATTGACAGTGCTGCGACAAATTCTGGTCAGGAATCTCCCTTTCAACAGATAAATACCAACCCGGAGCTGCAGGAGTATCTGCAATCTGTAGCAGATAGAGTCGCTGTTGCATTGGAGCTTCCACAATCGATGCCGGTTACATTGCACTACAGTGATGAAAATGTAGTCAATGCTTATGCGACGATAGGGGGTCATGTTTATTTTTTCAAAGGTCTGCTAACTTTGCTGCCTCATGAGAACGCACTGGCTATGTTGGTGGCACATGAATATTCGCATGTCACACTGCGCCATCCCGCTGAAGGGCTCGGTGGTGGTTTAGCGCTGGCTCTGGGTACCTCAATGATTGGACTGTCTTCAGAAAACCAATTGTTCTCTCTGGGTACAACGCTAACATCTACCGGTTTTTCAAGAAATATGGAAACTGAAGCGGATCGTTCTGCTCTTGAAGCGGTTAATGTGATGTACGGACATGTTAACGGGGCGGGATCACTGTTTGAATTGTTCATGCAACAGCGACAACAGGACAGGAATGATGGCTTTGAAAAGTTTGTTTCAACTCATCCACTTGATCAGGAGAGAATTGATCAGATAAGTGAACTTGCTATAGAGAATAACTGGCTAACGAAAGGCCAGATCACCCCATTGCCAGATCAGTATAAAGAATGGCTTTTACGCTAAAGTTATTTGGCAGCAGTTATTTTTTCATCAGTTTGGAAGTTTTCTGATTCAGTATCTGTATCCCTTCTTGTAATAGGGTGTACCTTTGGATTATCCAGTGATTCAATAATAGTTAGTTGTGTTTCAAGATTAACTACGCATGTATTCGCGCTGGAAATCAGTGCCAGCAATTCATAACTGCTGCTACCTCCTTTATCGATGTCTACTGCCGCTTCGCTTATTTTTTGAATTAGTCGATGTAACCCGTCGCAGGTTGACCGAGCCTCGGTTAGTGCCGATGTTGTCGCCATAGAATTGATCCGCTTGAGTATAATTATTATGGATATATGTATATGGTGCGACTTTAAGTGTGCACCACTTAAGGTCTCTATAGCGCAGATTTACGGTATTGCCATTGAAATTGCTGGTTTTTTCCGAAAATCAACAATCTGCTTCCCACCTCTGGTTGCCAATTAGCAACGCCAGGCAACAGCGACAAAATATTTTCTTAATCGTGCCGATACAGATTACAACAGCGTTGGAAATGCATGGGCAGCATTACTTTTGGCCAAAGCAGAGATAAAAAGACAATTGCGTGTGACAGTTCGTGCCTGGCGAAAGTTGATGCTGCGGCGCATAAAGCCGACCACTGCGTTGCGATTGTGTGCGCGCAGTTGCTGGAAGATTGCCCGACTGTTGTCCAGGTTATCGTTGCTGGTTGTTGGGGGTGGTGTTGTTGCGTTGCTGGTGGTGTTAGCAAGACTGGTCACAAAACTGCGTGGATCCCGGCCCGGCTAGAAACTAGCAAATAGCTAACTCACGGATTTTGCCAGACTGGTTATTTCGTCCCACGCCTGGTCTTTGATCAATT
>CAYPDN010000108.1:4816-11004 GCA_964409445.1 uncultured Granulosicoccaceae bacterium | reverse complement strand
CTTCATTTCGCAGCTGCAAAAGCAGATTGAACCGTTTAAAACGGCAATCCACTACCAACAAACAATTGTGACCCTCGAAAAAGGCAGTGATCGGTACCTGGCAACCACCCATACTGGCAGTACATTTACCGCGCACCATGTTTTTCTCGCCACTGGTGCTGGCGCTTTCACACCGGTGAAGTTAAGAACCGAAGGTATAGATCAGTTTGAAGGCTCGCAATTACATTACGCCTCAGCTGAGGCATCACAAATCAGGAACAAATCTGTCGTTGTTATTGGTGACGGCCAGGCTGCAGTGGACTCTGTACTCAGTGCATCTTCTACAGCCGCGAGTGTATTGTTCCTGCATCGCAAAAGGCGGCTGGACGCTACACAAAGCAGCGTTGCCGAGCTTTCGACTCTGGTAAGCCGCAATGCTGTGCAACAAATTAAAGGCAAGATCACGGGTTTTAGTGGTGACTCAAAACTTGAGCAAATTACCGTGCAACAAAGCGCTGATAACACCTCGACTCACAAGACGGACATACTACTGGTACGCCAGGGCAATTCTCCAAAGCAAAGCGATGTAGAGTCCTGGGGTGTGACTACGACAGCCAGACATATACCCGTAGACACTGAACATTTTGAAACCAGTGCGAGTAACGTTTATGCAGTTGGTGATATCAATAGTTATCCGGCAAAACGAAAACTGATATTATGCGGCTTCCACGAAGCAACGCTTGCAGCATACTCCGCTACAGCAAAACTGCGACCCGACAAACCACTGCATTTACAGTACACCACAACAAGTACAGAGTTATTGCAGCGACTTGGCGTCTCTTCAATCAGTTAACCGCTTAAGCCGGTAACTAAGGAAAAATTTAAGTGAAACTAGATAGAAGAATACTCGACATTCTGGTCTGCCCGGTCACCAAGGGAAAGCTGATTCAGGTAGATAACGAGTTGTGGAGCAAGCAAGCGGGTCTGGCTTATCCGATCAGCGACGGTATACCAGTAATGATGGAAACCGACGCACGCTCGCTATCGCAAGAAGAAATTGACTCACTTAAAAGCACAAACTGATTTCTGGCAATTGAATATTCAAGACAATACAAATTAGAAGACGTACTCATACAACGCCACGCCAATTAAAAAAGGCCTGACCGAAAATCGGCCAGGCCTTCTAAGAATCCCTTCTATAAATCTTTTCTATAAAGTTGTTAATTCAGTTGTTAGATATTAACTGGCTGACTAACCACTTTAGAAAACGCTTCCATCACACCACCGCTCGCTTTGATTTCTTTGCGTAGCTGAAAGTAAAGCTTGCCTTTACCAACATCGGTGCTGGTTGGTGAGTATTGCAGAACGTCGCTATAAACCAACCACTCTGCATCGTTAAAATCCGGATCTGTGCTTACGCGATAGTGCGTTGGCTTACCGTTGGTGTAAGACAGAAATGCAAAACCATCATTCCCACTCGGGAAATAAGACAGATTGGTTATTTCCAGAGGCCAGTCATCATTGTACTTACCGTTAGTGATGCCGGGTTTGAGATCGACATATTTAAGTGCTCTGCACTTTTTGCTCGAAATACCTTCTGTCACTACGACATCGGCAATCACGTTGTCCGACGTCGCAGGATTGCGCAGGGCAATACCGCGATAATTTTTCTTGGAAACTGTAATCAGAACACTTAAAGACGGCACGTCGTCATAAAGAGCAACACCAGAGTAAGAAGTTACGCCAGTACCATACTTATTCCGATCTGCGGCAGTGCCGAGACATACCGATGCATTGGCGACCGGCAAACCTGTGTTGGCATCCAGCACTCGCACACCAAATTTGCCAGCGTGGGCGACAGAAGACAGAGATACAACTGCGGTTCCAATAAAAACGATCCGGGCAATACTGTTCCAAAGTCTCATTTAATTTCACTCCGATTAGCGGTAATCGCGGCTAGCGCGACTGATGCGGCGGAATGTATCAATATTGATACTATTACGTCAATATATTGACATACCCTAAAGTGAAATTAGTGATGTGGTTCACCGGAATCGGGGAATCCGGCCAGCGAACGAGCCATCGAGGAACCATCACAGGGTACACAATCGGCAGGAATCCCCACTACCTTTGCCATCACAACACAGTCCCAGACTCAGAACCTGAGGCCGAAAATGTGAACATTTCGGACTCGCTACACCTTTCACAACCGACGGTATCCTGACAAACTCAGCATGGAAAATTTGAACTGAGTCTGAAAATACGTCAAATTAAAATCTGTGATCGTCGATACCGGTTCAAAGGTACAGCCAAAGAAGGTAGTGCCACAGGTCCTAACTTACAGTGATTCGCCCGGATGGATACCAGACAAACAACCATCGCACTTGCACACGTCAACGACGCCTATAACATCGCGACAATGTCCAGGGACATCATCGAGCACGGTTTGCAGTGGAGCTGGACGCCAGAGAGAATTGGCCGCTGCGTCATGTCACCCGACATTAACGTGGTCACGGCAAAAAACGACAGCGATGTAATTGGCTTCGGGGTCATGTACTACGGATACAGCAAGGCACACCTGAACCTGTTGGGTGTGGACGCCACCTGGCGTTCTGCCGGTATCGGCCAGAGAGTACTCGACTGGCTGGAACGATGCGCGATTACTGCTGGCCTTGAATGCTGCCAGCTCGAAGTACGCGAATCCAACGAACATGCACGGCATTTTTATAGCCGTCACGGCTATCGGGAAACAGAAACAGTTGCCGGTTATTACCAGCGAAAAGAAGATGCGGTGCGGATGACCAAATGCCTGCAGCAGAGCCTCCATCACAGCTGAGTCGCCTGGACGGTATTGCAACACCATTTAAATCAATCTCCTGAACATGACAGATAGCTCACTGCTATCAGCCGCGACACAAGCCACAAATCGCAACAAGAACGTTGCAATCAATCCTGCCTCAGCACCGAACCCCCTGCGGTGTTGTACAATACGATGTTGAGCACGTGCGAAAGCGCAGTGCATCCGATCGCGCAGCGAGAACCCCATGCCTGCAGCAAAATCTGCCTTTGCCGCCAGATCCTCAAGAGAACTGTACTCCTACCCGCGCTACTGGGCGGAGTGCTTCGGCACAGCGCCTTTTTTACCGATGTCACGCGCCGAGATGGACACACTGGGCTGGGACAGCTGCGACATCATTATTGTCACTGGTGATGCCTACGTCGATCACCCAAGCTTCGGCATGGCAATCATCGGCCGTCTGCTTGAGGCACAGGGATTCCGGGTAGGGATAATCGCACAGCCAAAGTGGGACAGCGCAGAACCATTCAAAGCACTCGGCAAACCGAATCTGTTCTTCGGCGTAACAGCCGGCAACATGGATTCAATGATCAACCGCTACACGGCTGATCGAAAAATCCGCAGCGATGATGCGTACTCGCCAAACGACATCGGCGGTCAAAGACCCGACCGTTGTTCACTGGTTTTTGCACAGCGCTGCCGTGAGGCATACAAGGACTCGCAAATTGTTTTAGGTGGCATAGAAGCCTCTCTCAGAAGAATTGCACACTACGACTATTGGCAGGACAAAGTCCGGCGATCAATCCTGGTAGATGCCAAAGCAGACATTCTTCTGTACGGCAATGCTGAAAGAGCGTTAGTTGAGATCGCTCATCGTGTGGCTGCCGGTGAAGCTGTAAAAGATATCACCGATGTACGCGGCACCGCCTTTATGACCAGCACACTGCCGGAAGATCTAAAAATCATAGACTCAAGCAGCGTTGACACACCGGGTAAAGTTGATAAGCACATCAACCCTTATGATGCTTCTGGTGGCTCCTCAGGTAAGGAAAATAGTTCTAGTAGCCAAAACACAGAAGCCCAAAGCAATGACCAGAGTAAAGACAGCGGCGTTGCACTGCAATTTAAAAAGAAATCAGAACTAACCAAAGACCAGCGAATACAACGCAACACTGAACTCAGAAACCGGGCAGTTATCCGATTGCCGGACTACGAGCAGGTAAAGAAAGATCCTGTCTTGTATGCCCACGCAAACAGAGTATTACATCTTGAGACCAACCCTGGTAACGCGCGCGCTCTGATACAGCGCCATGGCAATAGAGAGCTTTGGCTAAACACGCCCCCGATACCGCTAAGCACAGAAGAAATGGATTATGTGTTTGACTTGCAGTACGCGAGAGTGCCCCACCCATCTTACGGTGATGCACGAATTCCCGCGTATGAAATGATCCGCTTTTCAGTCAATATCATGCGTGGGTGTTTTGGCGGCTGCACATTTTGCTCCATCACCGAGCACGAAGGCAGAGTTATTCAAAGCCGATCTGAAGATTCTATTATTCGTGAAATCGAAGTAATGCGAGACAAAGTTCCGGGCTTTACCGGCGTGGTATCAGATCTTGGCGGGCCAACCGCCAATATGTATCGGCTGGCATGTAAGTCAAAAACCATTGAGTCGGCCTGTCGCAAACCATCCTGTGTATACCCAGGCATCTGCCCCAACCTCGACACCAATCACTCGTCATTGATAAAACTTTATCGCCGTGCCAGAGCGCTTCCGGGTGTCAAGAAGGTACTGATTGGTTCCGGCCTCAGATACGACCTTGCAGTCGAGTCACCGGAATATGTAGAGGAACTGGTAACTCACCATGTGGGTGGCTATTTAAAGATTGCACCCGAACATACCGAACGCGGCCCGCTGGATAAAATGATGAAGCCCGGCATCGGTACTTACGAAAAATTCAAACAGTTGTTTGAAGAGTACTCAAAAAAGGCCGGTAAGGAACAGTACCTGATACCGTATTTTATAGCGGCACACCCGGGCACCACAGACGAAGACATGATGAACCTTGCGGTGTGGCTTAAGCACAATGGTTTCCGTGCGGATCAGGTTCAGAACTTTTATCCGTCGCCAATGGCAACGGCTACCGCTATGTATCACTCCGGTAAAAACCCGCTGGCAAAAGTCCGCCGCGAAAGCGATGGAGTGCCGATCGCAAAAAATACCAAACAGCGTCGCTTGCACAAGGCTTTTCTGCGCTACCACGACCCGGATAACTGGCCAATGCTGCGCGACGCATTAAAAAGCATGGGCCGTGCAGACTTAATAGGCAATGGTAAAAAGCACCTGATACCACACTGGCAACCTGAACCCGGAAGCTATCGGGCTCACCGAAAGAAAAACCGCAACAAGGAGCCTGACGCCGGCACTCTGCTTACGCAGCACACCGGATTACCCCCACGTAAAGGCACAGGCACGGACCGCGACGCCAGTAAAAAATCCAACAGAGCACAACGCAGCCACGGAAAATCAGGCAGCTATGGAAAATCCCATAGCGCGGCAAATAGCGCAGCGAGTAGCGGTGCCAACCAGAGCGGCAAACGGACTGGCAGCGGACACAAACACAGGCGACCAAACTAACTGGCTGTCTGGCTACCAAGTTTCGCTAATCAGTCGTTTTTATTTCTAACTCCGTCTGACTCCACATGCAGCGTTGCATTGGTCACACAGCGTGCTGCAAGAGTTAGATAAAAATATTGGCGACACCGGACAGCCAATCATTACGACAATTTAATTTAAAAATAGCGACCATGCAAAACGCAAAGCAGCGCTTTGTGGATAACTTCAATGCTCTGCCAGATGCGACATCATTAAAACGCGCTGCGGCAGGATTCAATTGAAAGGTTAAGCTCGCACCACGCAGCAGCTATAGATTGCCAAACAACGCCTCGCGTCCTTTCAGCCTGCTTCCAGTCACCCCAAATAAATCAGTTCAATTCAGGCTGGTTACAATACGGTGTTACTTGCCATCATCAGCGTGCCGCGGCGTTATCATCTGCCACTACAACAATAAATTCTTATAACGGAATCTGCATGTTTGAAGCCAGCGCAACGCCTTTTATCGCGGCGACGTTTGTACTGTTGTTAATACTTTTCATTTGGTGGCTTGTTGTTGAATGGGGTTTTAAGGAACCTGCGAGCAAAACCAATCAATTCGAACATCGCAATGGCCAGCAAGCGGTTGCAGACAGGTTAAATCGAAATCAGCTTGGTTCAGATCAACTCAACCATAAGCGCGTTGATCAATCTCAAATCGACCAGCCACTCATTGACCAGGGACCTATAGACCAGGGACCTATAGAAAAGACGCGCTTTGATGGAACCCACCTCGAACAGAATAATTCAAAACCACCA
>CAYPDN010000108.1:0-4716 GCA_964409445.1 uncultured Granulosicoccaceae bacterium | reverse complement strand
ACCAATCCCTCTAAAACTGCCGCCTCGAAAATAACAGCGGACAACTCAACAGTGGGCAGCTCTAAAAACGGCGCGTCACAGAACACTGCCAAAAGTACCGTTGAAGACCCAATTGAGGTACCCGAGCTGCACACGAATTCAAATGCAGAACCGAATAAAGTCCCTGCCGCAAAGCAGGTAACTTTCTCACAGGCCTCCGCTGAAACCACTGCGGTTAAAAGCAATTCCAACAACGCAGCATACTCAGCACAATCTTCCGAGACCTCCTCGCAACTCAAGACAAAGTCCGCAACATCCGAAGTAACAAGTAAGACCAGGTCAACTGCTACCAACAAGCCGGCTGAAGGAAAATCAAAGCGACAGCGTGCAGGCGACAAGAAGACCCCATCTGCACAACCACCGAAGTATCAAACTGCTGCAAAGACACAAAGTCCGTCGGTTCGCAGTGAAGCGTCCATTCAGATTCAGACTGACCGAATTCAGGCTGACCAACATAAGCCTGACCAATACAAGACAGATACAGCACGCGTCGAAATCAAAGCACCTTCAACCAGCACCTCGATACAAAAAAACAAAATTATTACGAACCTGGCAGCAAAATCAACCGCAATTGAAAACACAATTAGCATTGCAGCAAACCGCACAGAGCAGTCGCCAAAACTAAAAAATGCTCCAAAAGCGCCCGTTGCCTTGCATCCGACTATCAACACATCAAAGACCAAACCCACGGCAACCGGCTCAGGAACCACCACGAGCAACTCAATCTATCGCAAACAATCGCACGTCGAGCGGGCGATGGCGCGACAAATCAGTGAACAGCAACACACACCATCAAAGGACGCTGCAGGCGTCTTTCATGAAAACCCCTCGAACGTTGTTGCCAACACAGAACAGTCAGTCTCCGCAGAGTCTCACATTGAAAATAAGGCTGAAGACAAGGCGATCGGCACTGAACAGATAAATCATGGTGACACAGCACTACGCGCGCAGCTCGCAAGCAGTGAGCGGCGTATCCAAAACCTGCAGTCGACACTGAATAACTTGCAGCAGAACCAATCTCAGGCAGCAAGCACTACAACTGTGCCAACAGCTTCGCTGGTAGCAAACTCTCACACCAGACCGACTTTAATGAGTAAAGTCAGAATCCTGGATACTCCAAGAAGCTGATATCTGCTCTTCCCCTCGGGAGTCTGCGCGGCAGAAATCTGCTACCGCTACGCAGACTCCCTGCTAAAAGAATATTGGCGATAACCCGCACAGCAGCGTTCTCGGGGTAAACTACCCACAGTCACTTTATAACCCGTCGCTATGCCGCCAATCGTTTCGATAAAAAACCTGTGCAAGACCTACCAGTCCGGTCACGAGGCTTTAAAAAATATCAACCTCGATATTGAAGCCGGTGAAATCATTGCCTTGCTCGGCCCTAACGGAGCTGGCAAAACCACTTTGATTTCTGCAGTTTGCGGCATCGTTTCCACAACATCAGGCTCGGTCACTGTTGACGGATTCGATAATGTTAAGGACTATCGCAAAACTCGCAGCCTTATCGGTCTGGTACCTCAGGAACTGACGCTCGGTGCATTTGAGAAAGTTGCCAGTACACTGGCGTTCAGTCGGGGTTTGTTCGGCAAAAAACCCAACCCGGAATACCTTGAGAAATTACTGAAGCAACTGTCATTGTGGGATAAAAAAGACTCAGCACTTATGATGCTTTCCGGTGGCATGAAACGCCGTGTACTAATAGGTAAAGCACTATCTCACGAACCCAAAATTCTGTTCCTTGACGAACCAACCGCGGGTGTGGATGTTGAGTTGCGCAAAGACATGTGGAAACTGGTTAGTGAACTCCGGGAGTCCGGTGTAACTATTATCCTGACGACACACTACATAGAAGAGGCTGAGGAAATTGCCGATCGAATCGGTGTGATTAACAACGGCGAGCTATTGTTGGTTGAAGATAAAAATGAGCTCATGCAAAAACTTGGCAGCAAGGAACTCACGATAGAAATTCGTCAACCCGTAACCGCAATTCCAGATTCACTAAGTGAATACAACTTACAGCTGTCAGACAACGGCACTCATCTGACTTACAGTTACGATGTTAAGAGCGAACGCACCGGAATTACATCTCTGCTTCAATCGGTAAACTCTGCTGGCTTGCAATTGAAAGATTTACACACCTCACAAAGTTCACTGGAAGAAATATTCGTCAACCTTGTCAACGACAGCACTGCCAGTGACGCTACCCACAGAGACAACACCGTGGACGACAATAAACCCGATAAAGTATTACCATGAATTGGCAAGCTATAAGCGTAATATATAAAAGCGAGATGCAACGTACGCGAAATACTTTGCTGCAGAGCATCGCTTCGCCGGTCATATCTACCTGTCTGTATTTCGTCGTATTCGGCTCTGCTATCGGTTCTCGAATTCAAACAGTCGGCGCAGTTGACGGACAAGGCGGCGTTTCGTATGGAGTATTTATTGTTCCCGGGCTTATGATGCTCTCACTTCTGACCCAGAGCATATCCAATGCATCATTCGGCATATACTTTCCAAAGTTCACCGGCACAATCTACGAATTACTTTCAGCACCCATTTCTTTTTTTGAAGTGATACTGGGCTATGTAGGTGCCGCCGCGACCAAGTCAATTATTATAGGTACAATAATTCTGATCACTGCGAGCTTTTTTGTGGACTTGAAAATTGCCCATCCTGTTTGGATGCTGGCATTTTTCATTCTCACCTGCGTCACCTTTTCTCTGTTTGGTTTTATCATCGGCATGTGGGCAGACAATTTTGAGAAGCTGCAACTAATACCCTTATTAGTCATAACACCGCTTGTATTTCTTGGTGGTAGTTTTTACACCATTGATATGCTCCCGCCGTTATGGCAAAAAATATCCCTGTTTAACCCGGTGTTATATCTTATCAGCGGTTTCCGCTGGAGTTTCTTTGAACTCTCTGACGTCAGTCATGGCGTAAGCTTACTGATGGTCGTTATATTCCTGTTAATCTGCATGAGCATTGTCTGGTGGATGTTTAAAACCGGCTATAAGCTGCGCCAATAGTGAATAAACCCGTAGTGAATAGCTTAATAGACGAAACTCTTACCGAAAAACCCACCGATGCCGCGACGGTCATTCTGATTCGCCAAAATGACAGTGCGAATAACGGCGACATTCAAACACTATTGTTGTGCCGTGGAAACAGTCGCACAGTGATGAACAGTGCCTGGGTATTTCCAGGCGGAAAACTCGACACCACTGATTTTAAACAGACAACCTCGATTCAAAATCAACTGCCTGAAGACGCACGTGAATTACTCAATGAACCAGAACTCGACAGCAATACCGCAACCGCACTCTTTACAGCTGCGTGCAGAGAAACTTTTGAAGAAACAGGGGTACAACTCAGCCCTTCTCAATTGCAAACCTGGTCACGCTGGATAACACCAAACGAACCTTCTATGATGAAAAAACGATTCGATGCGCGTTTTTTTATTGCTGCACTGCCAGACGGTCAAACTGCCATCCACGATGGTATCGAGGCAACAGACAGCCAGTGGGCAACAGCGAGACAGGCACTGCAGGACTATGTAGACAACAAAATCGTACTTGCACCACCACAGATAATGTCTCTGCTCTCGATCGGTAATTTCAATACCGTGCAGGCATGTCTTGAACACGCGAAACAGACGCAGGCGTATAAAATCCAGCCGCAGGTCATAAAAGCTACTGACACCCGCACTCTAACCTACCCCGGAGACTCCGCACACACGGAAGCAGAGCAAAGAATGCCGGGACCAACAAGACTCGAATGGCACAAAACTCACTTCGAACCGCCGGGTGGTTTCGGTCAATATTTACCGCCGTACAAAACACATTGAAAGCGAGCTCCGGAGACCATACCATTCGCACTAACTGTCTATTTAAACTGATTGCGCAATGATTACAGCAGAAGAAGCACTGAAAAGCTTAAAGGAAGGAAATGAGAGATTTGTTGCGGACGAGTGCAACAACAATAACTTGAGCATCAGCAGCAGACGCCCCGAACTTGTCGCGAAACAGGAACCGTTTGCGATCATACTTGGCTGTTCAGATTCTCGTGTGCCAGCCGAGCTGGTTTTCGATCAGGGCCTTGGCGATCTTTTTGTTATTCGTGTAGCAGGGAATATTGTTGCACCGTCTCAGGTGGCAAGTGTTGAGTATTGCGCCGAAACATTCAAGACACAGCTGGTAGTTGTTATGGGTCACACCAATTGCGGGGCAATTGGGGCGACGATCAGCGAGCTGAAACTGCCCCTTGAAGAACGCTCGGAAAACTTACACGCTATCGTGAGTAGAATCGGGCCCTCTGTTGAAACGTTGCTTGAAACCGATCTTGTAAATCAGCCAGAAGAGTTGATGCGTGCTGCTGTTCGTTCAAACGTGCGTGCCTGTGTTGCACACCTGCATCATGGGTCGAAGATTCTGGAACAGCTGACTATAAGCAACGGTTTGCAGATCGTAGGCGCTGAGTACAACCTTGAAAGCGGTAGAGTCGAATTTTTTGACAACCAGACCGCATCACCTAAATAATCAGATTCTGACATCAGCCAAAATAGTGCTGCTAAATTAGGAAAATCTATGGTGCCGACGCTTTTCGGCTTATCGATATATTCGGTTCAAGCCGTTTGTAATAGTTGTCCGAAATTTGGTCTGGCACCACAGA
>CAYPDN010000107.1:5482-11035 GCA_964409445.1 uncultured Granulosicoccaceae bacterium | reverse complement strand
CGTGCTGTCCTGCCACAAATGATTGAACGCAGGAAGGGTAAGGTTCTGGTTATGGGCAGCGCGTCAGCATTGCGTGGCATTAACAGGACATCTTCTTACTGTGCTGCTCGGGGTGCCCAGATTTCGTATGTGCAAGCGGTTGGTGTAGAGTCAGCTCGCCATAACGTGCAGGTCAATGTGATAGCGCAGAACTTTGTCGACAATGAAACCTACTTCCCGCAGGAAGTGCAGGACAATCCGGCTTTTCAAAAACGTCTTAAAAGTGAGGTGCCGCTGGGGCGGCTGGTAAGCAAACAGGAAGACGCTAGCTTCGCCGCATATATGTGTAGTGATGCAGCTAACTGTTTTGTCGGACAGGTTTTCCCTCTGTGTGGTGGATGGGTTGCACGGTAGCTAAGCATTGTCCTCTTTTAAGTTAGGGTTGCTTAGTGCGGTCATTGCACAGGTGATGTGGGGTTTATTTCCGTTTTACTGGAAATGGCTCGATCATATATCACCACTTGAAGTTTTGTCACACCGCAATATGTGGTGTGCGTTTTTTCTTCTTATAGTTGTTTTGCTCTCCAGGGAGAGACGAAGAATAGTTTTCACTGTGCTACGCAATCGCCGCGAGATTGCTATGCATCTGCTCGCTGGCTGCCTGATAGCATCTAACTGGTTGCTTTATATATGGGCAGTGGTTAATGATCATATCGTTGATGCCAGTCTTGGTTATTTTCTTTCACCACTGGTGAGTGTGGCGCTTGGTTACCTGGTTTTCTCTGAGCGCTTGGATGTCAGGCAATGGTGTGCTATCGCTTTGGCAGTCGCAGGTGTATTGGTGATGATTGTTGCCAATGGCAATGTGCCATGGATTGGATTGTCTTTAGGTACTACCTTTGGCCTCTATGGCATGATTCGAAAAAAAGCATCAACGGGTCCGATAAACGGTTTGTCTGTAGAGACATTGTTATTGGTTCCGGCTACCCTGGTAGTCTTCTTGTGGATAGCGCATTCCGGAAACCTTTATTATCGCGATCCGCTCGGTGGTTCAGAGCTTTTGCTTATGTTGGGTGGGCTGGTAACAGCGGTACCGTTAATATTGTATGCTCAGGGTGCTCGGGCAATGCCGCTGAGTTTAAGTGGTTTGCTTGTCTACCTGACACCGACCATTCAGTTTCTGATTGGCTGGTTGTATTATCATGAACCAATAGGGTTCGCCTCATGGGTTGGCTTCATCTGTATCTGGATGGCGCTGCTCGTTTATAGCCTGAGTATTCGTAGTCAAAGAACTGCAGGCTGATTGTTGAAGAGTGTATCGCTACGGTTATATCTCGCGCTGGTTACGCAGGCGATGTGTAATTTGTTGGAAATTTCGACTTGTGCTCGTCGATGTGAATTTATATTTAGATGACGGGTTTGCAGTAGGCGTAAAGATGATGGATGATTTCTGTAAATAACTGCTGGAATCACCATGCTCTCAGATGCCGATAAAAAATTCCTGCGTCTTGCCTACAATGAAGCTAAAGCCGGCTTTGATGAAGGTGGCTGTCCGATAGGGTCTGTACTGGCACGCGCCGATACGCTTGTATCATCAGGTCGCAACCAGCGGGTACAAAATGGCGATCCAATAGCCCACGGCGAAATGGACGCTATTAGAAAAGCCGGACGGCAAAAAACCTATCGAGACACGACCCTATACACCAGCTTAAGTCCCTGCATGATGTGCGCTGGTACTATCGTACAGTTTGGTATTCCTCGTGTAGTGATTGGTGAAAATCAAACCTTTGGTGGTAATGAGGAGTTTCTGATTCAACGTGGTGTTGAAGTTGTCATTGCTGATGATTCCGCGTGCAAGGCACTGATGCAGAAGTTCATTGAGGAAAAGCCACAGTTGTGGGCTGAGGATATCGCAGAAGATTGAACCCCGCGATGCGCTAACTGTCCCTCCGTACTGGTTACGTCGCAACCCGAAGTATGTATCTGCCGAGCTCCATGATGTGCTCACTTCCGTATGTCGGACCGGGCAGGGCCTTGAATCAAATAACAGTGCGCACTGGCCCTCAATTTTCGCAACCTCGCCTCGCTATTGGTTAAGTTCCAATTGCACCAGCCGATACCCTGGCACATGAAACAGGACCGTTTTATATCGCCACACTCGCCGTTATTTACGGAGGGATAACGATTGCACACACTACATTCCAAAATAGTGCTGTCAACTTTACTGTCCTTGTATTTGGCGGGATGTGGAGGAGCAGACAGTACAGCTGAAGATAAACTGGCTGGTACTGATTTATTGGTTGGTATAGACCGTATGACCGGCACAATTGTCGACGGGAATGCTACTGTCGATGTGGACGCTACCGGGGATATTGGCGCTGAGTGTATCGATACCGATAACGATGGCTGGGGCTGGAATGGCATAACTACTTGCGCGGTGGAATTAGCTGACTTGCCAGTTATAGTCCGAGAGAAAGACAACTGTGAGAAAATTAGTTCAGGTGACTATCATGTTACTGAACTGGTAACTGATGTTTTTCTCACAGCTGGACAATCTAACGCGACAGGTGATGCCACGCTCTATGACCCGGACCAGTATGAAAATGACAGGGTAAACAATCGGGTAATTGTCTGGACTGAAAATAACAAGTGGGAAATTGCGAATCCTGCTGAGCAAATATGGAACAACGGGATTTATCCAGGCAAGGACCACCGCGAATATAATCATCCTGGTTTTCAGATCGCACGTGGAATAGCTGATCTGGACGAGTGCAGAGTTGTAGCGTTTATCGCAACTGCTGCTTCCGGTATGCAGATAGATCACTGGCGCAACAATGACAACAATCACTATAACGATATATCTGACAAAGTGACGAGTGCATTAAATGCCTTACCAGGCAGGTATCAAATAGATATGATTTGGTGGATGCAAGGTGAGGCAGATAACGATCAAATAGTCAGCAGGTACTTCTATAAGCTATCTGATTTAATTGCAAGGTTTAGAAGTGAAACCTGGTTTTCTCACGATAGTTATTTTTTGGCAAACGAAACTCGATTACACCCTTACGCTAACGAAGCAATAAGGATGCTAAATTCTGACAGTGATAGCTATTCGGATTTTAGTCGCGGCGAACAAACTCCAACAGACAACTTTCCGCCTGTCTCAGATGAAGGGCCGGAAGGAGTGCACTTTGGCGCAGAGTCTTTGCGGAAAATTGGAGATATAGTGGCATCCAAATATATTTATGAATATTCGCAGATGCGAAGTAATAGCGCCGTCCCCTGATGTCGTGCCTTGTGGCCGTGCGTTGCGGAGATAGTTAGCCGTTACAGATATGCTGCGCAACTACCTTAGCTTTTAGCGTTGCTACATCTCCCTGGCCAGCGCTATTGCTTACTTGTCTGTAGCTAAGCCCAGTGCTGAGTCAGAAACAAAAGCGTTGCTTTTTCTCTCTGTTAAAAATGTTGATGCCGGGCCGTGGCCCGGTATAAATCCGATATCCTTGCCTTCTTTTTTTTGTAGTGGCCAGAGCTTTTTAGTGATTGAATCTATTAGATCCTGATGGTTGCTGCGTGGCAGGTCAGTGCGACCTATGGATCCGTTAAATAATACATCGCCCATGATCGCGAATGAAATATCCGGCTGGTGCATAACGATTGACCCCGGTGAATGACCAGGGCAATGCAGAATATTGAATTTTAATCCCTCAAGTTCGATGGTATCCCCTTCACTCAGATAACGATCGGGTGTGAAGCTTTCTGCCTCCTCAATGCCATACATTCCTGACTTAAGTTCGTCGAGGAGGAACTGGTCGTCTTTGTGAGGGCCAATAATTTCGCAGTTGAGTCGCCTTTTTGATTCGGCTGCTCCACCTGTGTGGTCCATATGGCCGTGGGTTAACCAGATCGCTGTGATACTTACACCGAGTTTCTCTACAGCTTCCATCAGTCTATCTACTTCACCACCGGGATCGATAAGTACACCGTTCATTGATTTGGTTGACCAGAAAATCATCGCGTTTTGCTGGAAGTCGGTTACCGGAATGATCTGCAGGTTAAAGCCCAGCTCTTCAAATGGATTGCTTGCCATAGTGGTTGCTGCTTTGAGTTTAGTGTGGTCGGTATCTTACCTTGACTTTGTGCTTTGCAAAACCTGCTTGTACTTTATGGCTTTAGGTGCAACGTTTGCACGGATACATAAATGGTGAGATCGGACAGGAGATGTTGGAGAGACAGGTGCTTTGCTCGATCGTGGCTGGCACCAGAGCCGGTTGTGCGATTGAAACGTACCGGAGAAACTACTCTGTGCCAGGAAAACGCACAGAGTAGTTTGATAGAACTACTTCAGAATAAACTCAACCCGCCGATTGCGCTCACGTCCAAAGGCCGAGCCATTGTCTGCCAACGGCTCGGTGGCTCCGAGACCGTAGGCTTTGAGTCTGTCATTGTTAATTCCCTGCGACGCGATGAATGCCGCGCAGGAACGGGCGCGTTGCATAGACAGCCGAAGGTTGCTGTCAGGAAGTCCGGATGAATCTGTGTGACCACGTATTTCAAGTGTGGTGTCCGGATAGTCTTTCATAAGCTTGGCAACTGTTCTAAGTACCTCTCTTGATCTTGCCGTTAGAACTGAACTGCTTGAATTAAACTTAACACCGCTGATTGCTGCATCAAGTACCCGTTTAACCTCTGCATCATCTGGTGCTGTGGATGCCGGGCAACCCAGTGACGCGGCGACACCTGGTTCAGCCGGGCACCTGTCGTCTGCATCAGCAATGCCATCACCGTCTGTGTCGTTGGGGCAACCGAAGTTTGTTGCGACTCCTTCAATAGTCGGGCAGTTATCTTCAGTGTTTGGAACGCCGTCACCATCGGTATCTGCAACAGCTGGTGTTACTACAGCAACTGGAGGGCAACCGTTGCCAGCAGCGGTGCCTGCTTCATCCGGACATTGATCATCGGCGTCGGAGATGCCGTCGCCATCTGTATCGGCAACAGCAGGACAGCCCTGGTTGCTTTCAGCACCCGCTGTTTGTGGGCAGCTGTCGTCGATGTCGGGGATACCATCCGAGTCGGTGTCGGCAGGGCAACCGCTGTTGGATTCTGTGCCTGGCTCAGATGGACATCGGTCTATGTCGTCGGTGACACCATCTGCATCGGTGTCCGCCGGGCAACCGTTATTGTTAGCAGTGCCTGCGGTGGCTGGGCATTTGTCTTCGAGGTCGTTAATACCATCGTTGTCGGTGTCTGCCGCGCAACCGTTGTTGGCTGCTGTTCCTATTTCGTTCGGGCACTCGTCGATGTTGTCCAGTACGCCATCATTGTCACTGTCCTGCGGGCAACCAGCTGCTTCGGCCGGACCCGGTTGATCGATGCACTGATCTTCACTGTCAATGACGCCGTCTGAGTCGGTGTCTGTCGGACAGTCGCTGCCGTTTTCGCCTGCCTGATCGGGGCAACTATCTTCAACGTCTGCAAAACCATCGTTATCTCTATCTGATGGTGCGACCGGCTCGGCTGCTTTTACGGGCTCTGCTGCTGCAGCGAGTGCGGTACAACCGTTGTTATCTGCAA
>CAYPDN010000107.1:3343-5382 GCA_964409445.1 uncultured Granulosicoccaceae bacterium | reverse complement strand
GCTTTTACGGGCTCTGCTGCTGCAGCGAGTGCGGTACAACCGTTGTTATCTGCAATTCCTTTGGTTTCGGGGCAGCTGTCTATTCCATTTCTGATGCCGTCTGCATCGTTGTCTCTTTCAGCCCATGGAGTTTTTGCCGGGCAGCCTAAGTTCGCAAGAGTGCCAGCTAAGTTTATACATTGATCGTTGCCGTCATTGACACCATCGCCGTCAGTATCAATAGCGATAGCCGCGGCGGTTTGTGTCTGTACTTCTGGCGTTTCACCTTTCATTAACCAATAGCCGAGTAACGCAAATAGTGCAATCACCGGTATAGCGACGAGGAACATTTCGCGTTCTTCATCGTCTCTGAAATTAAACAGACTGTTATTCATGTGATGAAACCCTGGTGACTTCGGTACTGGTAAGGCGACTTATTTTTATTGTGGCGACAGATCAACAGATCTGTCGCTACTTTATTGCGTGTTTGGATTGCCTAGCTGAATTTGTTAGCGATGTTGTCTGCAATTCTCTTTGCAGCATCGCGGCCGCCAAAGCCGAACGCGAGAGCAGCGGCAACAGCAACGGCACCCAGTGTGAAGCCAAACGCCATATTGACGATATTATCTGCCAGCCCCATTGCTTTGAGGCCCATGGCTAACACGAGACCAAGGATTGCGAAGCGCGCTATGTCAGCAAGGCCAGGGCTCGACTTGGCAATTGAATTGTGTGCAAGTGTGCTGAGGAAGTTACCGATTACCAGTATCACACCACCAACAAGGATACCGCCACCAAACTCAAGTACTCGTGCCATGATATCTGAAATGATGCTGATGTTAAGTTTATCTACGGCTGCAGTTAAACCGGTAAGCATGGCGAAGAACATGATCGCACTGCCGATAAGTTTTGTTGGTGTAAAGGTTGGGGTAAACATACCGGCGATGCCCAGCTTGTGTGGCATAGCGTCGATATTCATACCGTCGAGAATGCCCGAAAGTATCTGCACGACAAACTTTGCCACGAAGTAAGTCACGGCGAGAATAATTCCAGCGGCGATAATATTTGGAATTGCAGCCATCAGTTTTTGAATCATGGCAGTGGCTGGGCCACTTATCGCTTCAATATCGAGTATGCCAAGGGCTGCAACAATAATCGGTAGCAGAATGGCGGCGAACACAAATGACTTACCTATCCCGGATACCTGAATATCGTTGTTGCCGGTACGCAGTGCCAGTTGCTCATCAGCCTTGCCAAGGCCCATGCCAACAAAGTCAGAAATTATTTTTGCCAGAATATAGCCGACGTATCCGACGATACCTGCACCAATAATGTTAGGGATATAGCCCATGAACTGGTTGGCCATTGCCTTGAGCGGGTCGAGCACATCTGTCAGTCCCATTTTGGCCAGCACAGTGATCAAAACGAAAAGGACAATCATGTAGTAGATCAGCATCGAGATCGGTGTCGCGAGGTCTGTTACTGAACCATCCGGATTTACCCGATTTAAAGCGTCAACGCGACCGAGTGACTTTTGCACCAGTCCGCGAATGAATTTTGCGATAAGTAAACCGATAATCAGAATCGCAATCGCGATCAGAATCGGGGTGAGTTTGGCGATTATCGGTGAACTGAGAAGTCCGCTGGTAGCGTCGTTCATGGTGGTAACTCCGGTTGTTATATTTTTATGGTGTAAACACGGAGAATAGTATTGAGGTGAATGTGTTCAGGTACTGTAACAGGTTGTTAACTAAGCTCTTTTCTTAAAGCCTTGTAATCCCGGAAACGCATTTCTGGTGATTTTTTGATATTTGCCCGTAATTAGTGACTCGTCAGGTAATTTTTCTGCCTGGTTCACATAAAAATTGACCCGAAACTTGCAGAAATGTACATATAAAGATATCTTTATATCTAATTCTGACAAGCGGATAGATAGTGGAGCAATTACTCAGTGGATTAAGAGCGGTGGGCGAGCCAACCCGTTTGCGGCTTGTCGCCTTGTGTGCACACGGTGAGTTGAGTGTCAGCGAGTTAACGCAGATCTTAAGTCAAAGCCAGCCACG
>CAYPDN010000107.1:0-3243 GCA_964409445.1 uncultured Granulosicoccaceae bacterium | reverse complement strand
AAGATTATTGGCAAGGAACCGGTTGCCGATTTTCTCGATATCGGTACCGGCACCGGAAGAATTCTGGAGTTGTTGGCAGAAAAAGTTGAGCGCGGGATGGGGATTGATGTGTCCTCTGAAATGCTGACGGTTGCAAGAACAAATCTTGAAGCTGCGAACCTGCGCAACGTACATGTCAGACAAGGCGATATGTACAACATACCGGTTGATGATCAGTCCATCGATCTGGCAACGCTGCATTTGGTGCTTCACTACAGCGACGATCCGCGGCAGGTGATTGAAGAAGCAGCAAGGGTGCTAAGGCCAAACGGCCGATTGGTGATTGTGGATTTTTTAACCCACAACGAAGAGCAGTTAAGAAGCGAGCACAGACATCATCGACTTGGTTTTGATGACGACGAAATAAAAGATTGGTTAGCTGATAGCGGCCTGCAGGCAGATACTCCGGTAGGACTCCAGGGTGATCCGTTGACAGTAAAGATTTGGCCGGCAGTTCGGCAGCTGACCCATTAATAACGATTAAGATCCAGGATGCAGCATGAATAACCCCATTTTTTCTTACGAATTTTTCCCTCCCCGCACTCAACTTGGAGAGAGAAGGTTCTGGCGTACCCTTGGCAGACTTGAAGCACAGGAAGCTGCCTTCTTTTCTATAACTTACGGTGCGCTCGGCAGCGGCCAATCTCAAAGCCTTGAGACAGTCGAACACGCGTCAAAGGAGTGCGATACTCCAATAGCAGCACATCTGACATTTGAAGGATCTACCAAAGAAGAAATCAATGCGGTAGCCAGACGTTATCGTGATGCAGGTGTTGATCGCATTGTCGCTCTCAGAGGAGATGCCAGAGCGGAGTCAGAAGCTGCATCAAAACGTGGCGCATGTTACAAGGATGTTCCTGAATTTATCAATGGTTTGCTTGAGATTCACCCATTTGATATCAGCGTTGCCTGCTACCCCGATGTACACCCGAAAGCTAAAAACCTGCAAACAGATTTGCAGGCGTTAAAAGAAAAGCTCGATGCTGGTGCTAACCGAGCTATCAGCCAGTTCTTTTTTGATACTGATGACTTCGAACGTTTTAGAGATCAGGCGGCAGCGCACGGTATTGATGCACCGATAGTCGCAGGTGTTTTACCGATCAGAGACTTTAATAATGTCGTCTCCTTTGCTGAAAAATGTGGCACCAGAGTACCGCAGAGTCTAATTGAAATGTTCGCACCCATCGCGGATGATGGCGACGCGATGTCAAGAATGTCTCAGCATCAAATGGATACCTTTATTGATCGCCTGATTGAAAAAGATTGCCATCACTTTCACATCTATACACTGAACCAGATGGTGAACGTTAAGCGTTGTAGTCAACGCTTGATGGCCAACTCTGTTATGCCACTCGGGTTGTCTGCGTAACTCGTCTAAGCCAACACTCTCCAGTCTGGAGAGTGTTGCCAGGTTAAGATTGTTATCTTGCGATCATCTCCCGTGCGTGAGGGATGTCGAAAGTCTCCAATAGCGTCGTCTGTCAGTCGTCCTGAATCGATGTATTAATATTTCCGGTGTTTCAGTTTCGGGCTGTTAACTGGTTCGAGCCGGGAATGGAGATGATGCGAAAGTTGTCTGAGTGGTGCTTCGTCCAACGGCCGTGTTTGTTGATGCAGAGCCATAATGCTGTTGGCGGAGTTGTCAGCGATGGCGCTTAAGCCGTATCATTCCTGATATCCTTGCCCCTGATTAAAAATGCTACACTCTACTGCTGACTTCTGTCTATTCCATTCCCTACATTTAAAAATGAAGATGCATCGAATAAACCTCGCTCGCTTGATGGCAGTTGCTTCAATCGGTTTGGTATTGGGGTGTACGACATCTGTGCCTGGGACATCTGTGCCTGAAGAGCTTCCGGTCACAGTGTCAAGTATGATCTGCAATCATGACTTCAGCACTTCGCAGCTTTCTTTAAAGCCTCTGTTTACAGAGACAGAAACTAATTCCATAGTTAGCGGTAATACACCCGAAGAATTAATGGCGTCGCTGGCGCGTTCTGTTCCGTACCGAGGTGTCGGTAATACCCGGTGGAATATAAATTGGGTTTTTGACACACAGCGCGGGATCACAGGTTGTAGTTTGCAGAATGTGGAGACCAATGTTCAGATTGATTATAGTTTGCCTTTATGGCCCGGGCGGTTAACTGCTAATAATAAAACGCTCATTGATCAGTGGAATAGTTATAGCGATACGCTACGTGTTCACCATTGCAAACATGGTAAAACAGGCATTGATGCAGCGCTTGAAGTTAAAGCAACTTTGCAGCAGCTTCCTTCACAGGGAAGTTGTACAAACTTGCAAGTTGAGGCAGATGCTCTTGCCAGATCAATAATAGGTAAATACAAAAATATTGAAGCAGGTTTTACTCCGCCGCAGGTTGCAGAATTTTTGCAGCGCTAGCTAGTTGTTGCCTCACTCCGCGATTGTTGCCGAATCCAGTTTTTTTGTTAAGCATTGCAAGTGGAACGCTAATCACTCATTCCCTGGAACGCCATAGCTCGGTGCTTTCGTTGGATCCAGAGCTCTCTGTGTATAGTCGTCCAGTTGTGGTTTATAAGCTTCCCACGCTTTGGTGACATTATTAATCGGGCATTCATCAGGTGCCCAGTCACATCGAAGTTCTGCAACCGGCCAGCTGACGTTATCTACCAGAAGTAACCCTGCAGAGTGTACCGGGCCAGCCTCACCGCCTGCAGCCAGGGCAGCTTGAAGTGCCTGGATCATGCGATCACCCAGGTGGCCTGATGTGCTGCTATAGGCATCCACCATCGCCTCCGGTACCGCAGTATTAGCAAGCAGGTTACCAGCTGATGCTGCGTGATCAGTTGCCAGCTCTGCGACGGTACCCAGCGCTTTGTTACCCGAATGAATGCTGGTGGAGCCGTGCTTGTCCACTGCCAACAGTTGTCGGTATTCGATAAAGCGCGCTGTTGATGTGATTTTCGCAAGAGCGGTAGTGGCATCTGCACCGTCTTGCATTAATTTCAGGGTTGCCGGCCCAAGCGATGGGTCAGTGACATTCTGCGACGCGACGGCTCCGACGCCCGCTTGTGCCCACGAACATCTCGCCGCAACGGCTGGAGAGGAAGACGAGATAGCAATGCCGAACATGCCGGTATCTTTACAGCGTGCAACCAGAGAGAATGTCACGGTGATAACCCTTAGCGATTAAAGATCGCTATAGAGTATCAGGTTGGAAGCTC
>CAYPDN010000106.1:0-11079 GCA_964409445.1 uncultured Granulosicoccaceae bacterium | reverse complement strand
TCGCGGTTCAACTTGCCAATAACCGGTTCGATATCAGGCTTTAACGGGAAGGATTGTTCCTGTGGCAGTATGCTGACCATCATCAGATATCTGCGTCGCAGCTCGGCGCTTTTTAATGACTGCAACGCGCCTGAGCTGAAGTCACCCTCAGCACGGTAACCTTTTAAAAGCGTACCAAGAGGTGCACCGACGCGACGAGACAAATACTCGTAACTGTCGATATTGCCGCTAAGCTCGGGATTGGCCGCCAGAATCGAGGAGGCAATCTGGTCAGCATAGCGCCGTCTTTCGAATGATCGCAGCGCTGGTCTGCCAGTCGCATTGACAACTGCTCCGACCACCAGCCCACTTGGCACAGACACTTTTTCTGCTGTACCCCCAGCGCCGGGTTCGCCCACTTCGAAATGACCACCACAACTCTGGTGGCAAGCCGAGACGAATAGAGCCAGACCAAACAGTGAGGTGAATCGCTGGAATTTCTTCGGATTGTAAAGATATTGATACATCCAATAAGCGTAGTCGATTCGGGCGCACAAAACCACACCGAAACCATTACGTTGGCAAGCTTGAAACTATTTGCTACAGGATTGCGCCGGGCCGGGCAATGGTACTGGTCAGGCAGGTATGTTGGCCAGGATGACTGGGGCCAGCAGGCAGATTAGGTTACAGGCAGTGATTGAGCTGCTGTTGTGGTCGAAAGACCCGTTGATCACTGAGAGCTGCTAAAGCCATGGAGGGAAAATATGGCAGCGCAGCGCAAAACCGCGCTGCGCTTTAAACTTTTAATTTACTTAGCCAGAGTGTCGTGCTTCAGGAACGAGTAAATCGGGCAAATACCGAAATACACTGTGGCAAGGACAATAACGCCTAAAAACAGCCAAAACTTCGAGCCGAATAATCCGACCAGAACCAATGCACCACCGGCTCCCAAACGGATGTTTTTGTCCGCACCGCCCATGTTTTTAACGAAATCAGGCATGTTTTTACCCATGTCCTTAACGCCTGCGCCAACTTTCTTTACATTTGATGATGATTCTTCCACTTTCCATTCCCCTTGAGAAATAAGTTCGGATTAAAATTCCACTTACTGAGTGTAAACCAGAAACGGCAAATCCGGCAGATTGTTAACGTTATTTTATGTTCCTAACATAAGTTCGGTAAGCACGATTTCAAGTCCTTTTGCGCCCGGCAATTCGCATACGCAGCGCATTCAACTTGATAAATCCTTCAGCGTCGCGCTGATGGTAGGCACCTTCATCATCTTCAAACGTGGCGATTTTTTCGTCGAACAAGCTGTCTTTAGATTGGCGCCCCAGAACACTTACAGAGCCTTTGTACAGTTTCAGTCGCACATCACCGTTAACGAACTGTTGCGAGTGATCTATCGCGGCCTGCAACATATTCCGTTCAGGACTCCACCAATAGCCGTTGTAAATCACACTGGCGTAACGGGGCATCAGCTCGTCTTTTAGATGTGCGACTTCGCGATCAAGCGTAATGCTCTCAATAGCACGGTGCGCCTTCAACATAATTGTGCCACCCGGCGTTTCATAACAGCCACGTGACTTCATCCCAACGTATCGATTTTCAACGATATCATCGCGACCGACGCCGTGTTCGCCACCGACCTTATTCAGGTGGGCAAGGACCTCGGCCGGTGACATCGATTGACCGTCAACCGCAACAATATCACCCGCAGCATATGACAATGTGATTTCAAGGGCAGCATCAGGAGCCTGCTCCGGTGCAACCGTCCAGCGCCACATGTCTTCTTCGGCTTCGATCCAGGGGTCTTCGAGCTGATCACCCTCATACGATATATGCAGCAGGTTAGCGTCCATCGAGTAGGGTGACTTACCACCGCGTTTTTGTTCTATCGGGATTTGACGTTCGGCTGCATAGGCCAGCAAACGCTCGCGGGAGTTCAAATCCCATTCGCGCCACGGGGCGATAACTTTCACATCTGGTGAAAGTGCATAGGCACCCAGCTCAAAACGCACCTGATCATTGCCCTTGCCGGTTGCACCATGCGAGATAGCATCGGCACCGGTAGAGTCGGCAATTTCTACCAGTCGCTTGGCAATCAATGGTCGGGCAATGGAAGTACCGAGCAAATACTCTCCTTCGTAAATAGTGTTGCACCGCATCATCGGGTAGACGAAGTCACGTACAAACTCCTCGCGAAGGTCTTCTATAAAAATGTCTTCATCTTTGATACCAAGTAGCTTTGCTTTCGCACGCGCGGGTTCGACCTCCTCTCCCTGACCGAGGTCAGCTGTGAAAGTCACCACCTCGCACTGATACTCATCCTGTAGCCAGCGCAAGATAACCGAGGTGTCGAGTCCGCCCGAATAGGCAAGGACGACTTTGTTTACTGAAGACATGAATATTCCTGGTGAGAGATTTCGACAGATCTTTGACAATTAATTCGCGACACACGTCTCGAGGCGGGACGACATGACCTGAATGGCCTGTACCGAACTGCGCCGTGACATCATGTGAGTCCTCGGGCAGACAAGCGAAGATTGTGAGATTCGGCAGATCGATACTTTACAACACTCGAACCGCAATCCCCAGATGTTGAGGGAGATTTTCATCCGTCCGAAGCTTTTTTCCGCGGGACTTTATTTATGTCGCAACACAGAACAACCTGAAAATCTTAGACTCTGTACAAGCGGTCTGTAGAGCGAGAGAGTATCAGCTCCGAGCGCACTGAGCTTTGCGACAGTCCTGTAATTTATCAGTGATCAATCAACCGCTTCTGGCGAAAACCACGCGTCTGCTCGCTGTAAAAGTTATCAACCGTGCGCAAAGTTGTCATATACTCAGCGAACGAGCATATCTGTGCAGCACCTACCCAATGCAGATATAAGGACATTCCTGCCTTCACGCGCATTTATCACAATGCCAAATCTAAGGCCCCGAACAGCGGACTCCGTCAATGACAAATAAAACAATTACACTGACCGACAATGAGAGCGGAAAAACCGCTGAGTTAGATGTACTCACCGGTACCCACGGTCCTGGGTGTATATCACTGGGCAATTTGTATAAAGAGACCGGCTACTTCACCTATGACCCGGGTTTCGGTGCAACAGGCAGCTGTAAAAGCGGCATTTCTTTTATTGACGGCGATAAAGGCATATTGCTGCATCGTGGCTACCCGATCGATCAACTGGCAGAAAAAAGCAGCTACCTCGAAGTGTGCTATCTGCTGCTGTATGGAGAGTTACCGAGTAAAACCCAGTTCGCAGACTTCAACAACACCATCAAGACACACACGATGGTGCATGAAAACATCCGTGACTTTATCAACGGCTTCCGATACGACGCACACCCAATGGCAATGCTTGTCGGTACGATCGGCGCACTTTCTTCTTTTTATCACGACTCTCTGGACATCAATGATCCAAAGCATCGTGAAATTTCCGCACACCGATTAATTGCCAAGCTACCGACCATTGCCTCTTACTGCTACCGACATCATCGCGGCTTGCCGTTTATGTACCCGGACAACGACCTCACTTACGTAGAAAATTTCTTAAACATGATGTTTGCGGTACCAGCGCAGAAGTACCAGCAAAGCCCGGTGGCAGCAAAAGCACTTGAAGTAATGCTCATTCTGCACGCTGATCACGAACAAAATGCCAGTACATCAACCGTACGTCTGGCCGGCAGCTCCGGCGCAAATCCATTTGCATCGATTGCAGCCGGAGTGGCGAGCCTTTGGGGTCCCGCACACGGTGGTGCAAATGAAGCAGTAATCAATATGCTTGAAGATATTGAGCAATCCGGTGAAACAATCGAAACCACCATCGCACGCGCTAAAGACAAGAATGATCCATTCCGTCTGATGGGCTTTGGTCATCGCGTTTATAAAAACTTTGATCCACGCGCCAAGATTATTGCCAAACTATGTCACGAACTACTTGATGATCTCGACGGTGATCAACCGCTCTTCAAACTCGCACGCGAGCTGGAAGAAGCAACACTTGCAGACGAGTATTTCCAGGAACGTCGACTCTACCCGAACGTTGATTTCTACTCCGGCATCATATTACGTGCTCTGGATATTCCAATGAACATGTTCACCGTGATGTTCGCAATGGCAAGAACAGTCGGGTGGATTTCACACTGGAACGAGATGCACAGTGATCCGGAATATCGAATTGGTCGACCACGCCAGATCTACACAGGGCACGCAACTCGCGACTATCCCACCTGAGGAATGAATCAGGTAACCTGGCCGCAGCGAAGGACACAATGTTAAACACTGTATAACCAGCACTGTAGGTTTTTGATTTTTCCGGCACAAGCCAACTGAAAGCCAGCTGCAAAGCTGGCTTTTTTGTGCCTAAGGCCCAGTCACAGTCTGCATCCGACACATCAGCTCATCAACAATCGGCTAATTCGAGCCTGAAATCCCAGCAGAATAACCAGCATGTCCTATGCTCAAGGGATACTCCAAACGCGCGATAACTTAGTTAACGATAACGCGTGTCACCTGGGTTCGCCCGGGCGTTGGGGATTTTATCTTAGACCGAGTACAAACCATGCAGCGGTTTTCAACCTCCCTGCTGGTGATGATGCTTTATGTAGTCAGCAGCAACTCATCAGCCCAGCAATTCGACAGCTTTCGCCAAATTGGTGAAGCTGCCGGTACGGCCGCAGGGACCGTGACCAGCATAACGCTGGCACCAGACAGCTCGCAGATCAGCTTCTTCAACGCTGCCGGTCTCAGCACAGTATTTGATGTCATCCTGACCCCGTCACAAGTTATACGCGAAGACATGCCCGTCTTCATGCCGTCAGCTAATTTTGGTAATGACATTAGCAATACAGTTGAGCCAAGTTTGAATCTCGATGGTGTCAGTTTTTTTACCGGCACTCTGGTCAATACACAAGATCCACAAGGTGACGTACCAGCTCACTGGTTCCGCATCACCTTTCACGATGGCATCGGCAGTGGCGCGTTCCGGATTGCAGATCGGGTATATTCGATCAATCGTGACCAGCGCGATAACGTTGTTGAAGTACGCAGCACCCCATCGCAAAACAACCAACTGCAAGCAACACGTCAGGTGAAAGTTTCCGCACTGCTTGACGAAGGCTTTGTCTATGCAGACGCACCAGGCGATTCCGTAGGCCTGGACACACTGGGTCATATCTTTGCACTGGAAACACTGCATGTAATGGACGGTATTGCGCTTGATTCATTTGGTTTGAAGCTAAGGCTCGAACAACTCGTGTATCAGGAGTCGAATCAAATTGCATCGCCTGCCGCCTGGCTTACAGACAACGCCGGTATATTCGGTATTGACGACAATTTTGCAACTTTCCTGTTCCGCGGCAATGCCGACGCAAGCGTAGGAATCAACTTCGTACAACAGAATGTGGCGAGCTATGCCCAGCTTGCAACAGCGCATAACTTTGGTGAGTTACTTGGACTGCCTGAAGAAAACGCAACACTCCAAAGTGCACTGAACCCGTTAGATGCCGCACACTGGAGCGAGTCACAAAACGATTTTCTATCTGCCAATCTGCCAAACCCGACTCTGGTACAGATCATAAACTCTGACTCACCAGAGATTGAAATTACCGAACCCGAGATAATCAACGAAATTCCGCAATCCATCCTCGACTCCGAAATAGTCGAGTCAATAGAACCTGACAGCAGCGGCAGCACAGCAACAGACGGTGCAATTTTTCAAAACGATGAAGTAAGTGAAGGGCAGGCAAACCTAACCGCAACAGGCGGTGGCGGTGGCGGCAAGCTCAGCCCGTTTGCAGCGGTCGCGCTTATATTATTAATCGTTACCCGCAGACGATTCAGCGCGTAAAGAGGTTACATGCAGGTTTAACCTGCGTGCCATTTAATAATTACCCTTAAAGTCTTGAGCTCACCCGTCGGTGTGTACCCGGTTACTCAACCGCGTTTTTTGTGAATTCGCGAGTTCTGACGCTTAAGTAAACTTTCATACGATACTTTTAGTTGTTTCACTACACTATAGTCTTTGCCGGACTATGAGATTGCACCAGTGCATCAGATAAAACACAATGACCTCGCCGCTACAATCAACCCGATGGGTGCAGAGCTAAGCAGTCTGGTATCAAAAGACTCGGAGCTTTTGTGGCAAGGTGACAAACAGTTCTGGACCGGCCGTGCGCCAATATTGTTTCCAATAGTGGGAGCGTTAAAAGACGGTGCAATGACGTACCGCGGCCAGCGATACGTATTACCACGACACGGCATTGCTCGACACGCCACCTTTGCAGCAATTGAGCAGTCAGACTCAGGTGTTGTGATGCAATTAACCGCTGATGAACAGTCGCAAAAAGTCTATCCGTGGAATTTCGAACTGCAGGTGCACTTTACAATGAATGATACCGGGATCGAAATTCGCTACGACATTTTTAACCACGATAACACTGAAATGCTGTTTACTATCGGATCTCACCCGGCTTTTGCACTGGAGCTGGCAGATCAATACAGTTTCAACGACTATGAAATTTCTTTTGATGCGCCAGAGTCACTTGCAATATACCGATTGAATGAAGAAGGGTTACTGCATACGAACCCTCATCCATTCGACTGCAACGGAAATTCGTTTAGATTAAGCGAAGATATATTCAATCAGGACGCGCTGGTATTTCGTGACATCAACTCCAGAAAAATCAGGTTGCAACGCAACGGAAAAGTTTTACTGTCTGTAGATACAGGCGGTGCACCGCATCTGGGAATTTGGGCAAAGCCCGGTGCTCCGTTTGTTTGTATTGAACCCTGGCTTGGCACCAGCGACTTTATAGATTCAAACGGTGACTTTGAAGCGAAGCCAGATCTACTAAAGCTCGCACCACATCAAAAGTATAGCCACGGCATTGCCATCTCTATAGTTTGATTATTATGGCGGAGTAATGGTAATACTGATCGGCACTGTTGCTCCCGGTTCTGGCTCCGGGTTATCGTTATCACCGCCGCCACTGAGTAACAGCGCAGCCAACCCCACTGCCGCCACACCGAGTGCAACATAGATCAATCGCTTGTCGGATCCAGAGGCTTCTTCAGTGACTTCGGCAGTACTGGTTGGCCCAGGGTCAAGCTGTCGCTCCAGCGGAAAAAACGGAAAACCTTTGAGCACACGATTGCCTCCGGTATCGAGCGCCTCGATATAGTACTCGACGCTATCCTGACCCTCAGAAGTATCAATCACTGCGGTGTATTCATTGGTGCTGCCGACCTGCTCCATCTCGATATCACTGTACTGAGCACCAGATCTGTCACGATGAAAAAGAACAACATGAGTCAGGCCGCGATCATCAACAACTACCGCACTGAACTGCTGCGGTTCTCCGGATACACCAGTTTCCAGCGACTCGTGATCAATAATAGGTGGGTCAATATCAATATCGCCAGGGAAGCTGGGCCTGCTGCCAGTGTCTGCCTGAGCGAGCCGAATCGTGCGGACAGATGTGTCCCCCGAATTCAGGGTAGGATTTAGGGACGGACTCAGGGTTTGCGCGCTCAGCGATTGCCCCACGACCTGAGCGCAGAACAGCACCAGCGCCAGGAATGATGCCAGAACCCGACGCAAACCTGAGAGTTTGTGTAGTTCGCTATTTTTAATGACGCTGGCCTCCCGCTAAATTCATGTGATGTTGCTTCTTGTCATGACAATACCACACGGCGTAATTGTGTTCAAAGCCTGGTCCGCATTATTCATCAGCCTGCTTCGAAAAACATGGGAATCCATAATCCGGTAATTTGTAAATCAAGGTGCTAAGCAGGATACCCTATCCTCAGAGGAACGTGCTCCGATGACGAGTGGGATCATAAAGGAAAGGCCAGCTTGCAGACAGGCACACTACCAGACAATTCGCGACCAGCCATAGCGCTGCCGGTTGAGCGTGAGCTCGGTATCCTGATATGACGGGGAAGGGTAGGCGATGTCGCCATTGGGATAAATCATCGACTCAATGCGGAGTTTGGCAGTAACACGCTTAGGATCAACAGCGGATTTTACATCGATGATTTTGGCCTCAATCCGCGTATATCTACTGAACAAATAGCCGAACAGATCTTCCCGGCTGGGACTGTCTTGCGAAAGCGTATCCAATACCCGCTGGTTTTTGGATTCCACAGCACTTCTTAACGCATTGAACTGTCCGGTCGCATAACTGACCTCGTATTCGGAAAGAGGTTTGCGTTGAAAGGTTTCCTGGGCCACGACCTGAGATTCAAGACTCGACAACCGGTCATCGCTGATTTGCAGTGCGCGTGCATCATCAAGCCATTGTCGGGCAGTGCCAACGTCTCCTTCTGAGACCGCAGCTTCAGCGTTACCCAGATAACTGTTGTAAGTTTGTCTGCGTTGCCTTTGGCGACGGTTGGCCTCAGCAATGCGTTGTCTGGTCTGTTCCTCCTGACGACGCTGTTCCGCAAGCAGCTCGGCCTGCTCTTTTTCCTGCTGTTGTTTTTGCGCCTCGCTTTTAGCCAACGCACTTTGCGCCGAGGACTCGATTTCTGTGATCCGCGGATCGTCCGGACGCAAACTTCGCAACTCAGCAAGCATGTCGAGTGCATCCCGGTGCTTACCTGATGCATCAAGCTCAAATGCGGTATTAAATTGTTGTTCTACAGCCTCGCTGTCTCGAGAGTTTTTTATCCGCTGTTGAAAGGTACTCGCAAGACCAGTATCTGCCGAGACAGTTTTGAAGTCTCGCAGCGAAGTTTCAGCCTGATCTAACTCGCCACTATTTATCGCAGACTCTATCTGTGCTTTGTAGATCGCTTCAATTTCCGACAGTTTGGATTTCGCCACCTGATTGTCAGGTGCCGAACCCAGCACCTGACGATACAGCGGCATTGCACCGTCAACATAGTCGCCGCTGCTGAACTGTGTATTCGCCCGCTGCAGCAAATCATCCAGTGCCCTTTGTTTTTGATAGTCACGAAAAAACCATGTGCCGGCAAACGCCACCGCAACTAACGAGATTGTTGCCACCACCCAACTGCCAGCGGAAGATTTTTGCGTTGGTGCACGATCGATACCGCCAGTGTCTTCGCTACTGTCTGGCCGATGCCTTTGTGCAGACATTGGCTCCGGTTGATAGGACATTCGTTGTGGTTGTAAGGCATAAGGCTCCGGTTCACCAAAAGCCTCACGCCATTCGGTGAGGTCGCGCGGCCTTTCTGAAGACTTGAAACGCAGTGCCCAGTCGATCGCCTCTAAAAAGGATTCGCTATAGCGGCCAGCACCCACCTCTATGGCGGGACGCAGCGGATCCGGCGCTTTGGACACCAGCGCTGCCAGCCGTCCAGTCGGGCCAATTGGTGTTTCTCCACTTATTGCGTAGTACAAAGTCGCACCGAGCGAATAGATATCAGTCCACGGACCGACCTCCATGCCTTCCCCTTCCTGATATTGCTCGATTGGTGTATAGCCCGCCGATACAAAAGCTGTGTGTTTGCCCGCCTCACCGTCGGTGGGACGTGCCGCACCAAAGTCGAGCAGCACAGGGGTACCGTCGTTACGAATAATCAGGTTGACCGGCTTGATATCCCGGTGCAGAAAACCGTACTGGTGGACCTGATCAAGTCCGTCTGCAATACGCAGAATTAACGATTGCAGTGATTGCTCATCGACACCGTCGCCGCGCCGCACGTAGGATTTAAACTCCTCGCCCTCTTCGTACTCCATGACGAGATAAGCCGTACTATTGGCCTCGAACACCGTCATTACACGGACAATATTTGGATGTCTGAACTTTACCAGGGTCCGCGCTTCACGCAGAAAGTTACCTACACCGAGGTCGAATTCCTGCCGGGCTTCCTCGTTGATCGGCATGAGTGAATTATCTTCACCGCGCTGTACCGCCCAGCCGGGCAGGTACTCTTTGATGGCGACCTTGTGGTCAAGATTAGTGTCCGTAGCCAGATAGGTGACACCAAATCCACCGCGACCAAGAACTTTTTCAATCCTGTACCACTGAACCAGATCACCTTCTTGTAGAATTTGATGATTATCCATTGGTCATTTAGATTACAAAAGCGGTTCTATGTTCACAGGATACGGCAAAAGAGTGCTAATTTCAGCGCAGCACTAACTATAGGAAAATAATGCCCGCTACAGGCAGGCATTGCGGCATTGATATCAATTTTAACAGGCAATTTTCAGAAATTTGCATTCCGTGCCTGCTACCACTCCCGATTGTAAAAACGGTACAAATTTTATTGCATATTTATTGCGCTTTTTAGTGCTCTGGGACCCCATAAATTTTTTGTTTCTACCACAATTAGGGTTACAACTTTCAAACGTTAAATCGCCGGGTGTCCAAATAATGAGACACTAGCGAATCAACCAAAGTTAATTACTGAACCACTCGAGCAGGCCCTGCCCAAAGGCTTGCCAACAATACGGGAAGCGCGATGGATCTATTTACGCTAGACAATCTGGTCACACTGTTTTTGCTAATTCTGCTGCAGGCAGTGTTGGGTTTCGACAATCTGCTGTACATCTCGCTCGAGTCTAAACGTGCGCCCGCGCACCAGCAGGCTAAAGTGCGCAAATGGGGTATCGGGATCGCAGTCGGCCTGCGCCTGATCCTGCTGGTTGTTCTGGTTAATCTGGTACAAAAATTCCAGACGTCTGTCTTTGCGGCTAAATGGGAAGGTGTGCTGGAATTCGATTTCAATTTTCACTCAATTATTGTGCTGTTGGGAGGCGTTTTTATCATCTATACAGCGATGAAAGAAATCATGCACATGATGTCGCTCGAAGAACATGACGCCGGCGACAAAAGACAAAGCTCAGCTTTCACCGTGATCGTCTGGATCGTACTAATGAATCTGGTATTCTCGTTCGACTCAATTCTGAGTGCTATGGCGCTGACTGATGTTTTACCTGTAATGGCTTTTGCCATTATCGTCAGCGGAATTATGATGATCGCGCTGGCAGATCGTGTATCAGACTTTCTTCAGAAGAACCGTATGTATGAAGTGCTTGGTCTCTTCATACTTTTCGTGGTCGGCATCATGCTTATCTCCGAAGGCGGACACCTGGCGCATATGAAAATACTTGG
>CAYPDN010000105.1:0-11108 GCA_964409445.1 uncultured Granulosicoccaceae bacterium | reverse complement strand
CAGACACCTGGCAACCAAAGCAGTGGTAAAACTGTTTTTGCTGATTAACCGTGAAAGAGGGTGTCTTTTCGCCGTGAAAAGGACAGCAGGCTTTGTGGTTGGCACCGGCCTTTTTCAACGGCACATAGCGATCAATGACCTCGACGATATCTACCCGGGAGAGTAGATCATCAATGAAAGCTTGTGGAATGCGGCCGGCCATAGTTCATTATCGCAGATGCGGAGACGCCATAGCGAGTCTGGAATCGCTTAATGCTGATTCAATACCTGCCGCAAGCCGGCTGTATGCCGGCGGCGACTGATACCTGTAGTGTTCTGCTTTTCTGCTAAGCCGCTTTCTTGAGTGTTGAAAGCAGTGCGGAGAGCTCAGACGCTTTTGGTGTCACGAGCCAGAAACGCGAGCTCAGCATGTAGAAGTTATCCAGTAACTCACGACCCCATTCGCTACCAGTCTCGGCAGTGTGGGTCTCGAGCATTTCCTCCAGTACATGGCGATACGCCTCCATTGACTCAGGGTGGATGCGCTGGATGTCAATGAGTTCGTGGTTGTAGCGATCAACAAATAGATTATTGCGATCGAATACAAAGGCGAAGCCACCAGTCATACCTGCGCCGAAGTTAACACCGGTCTCGCCGAGTACCGCAACACAACCACCGGTCATATATTCACAGGCGTGATCACCAACCCCCTCAATTACTGCGGTGGCACCGGAGTTACGTACAGCAAACCGTTCACCACCCAGGCCGGATACATACATTTGTCCGCCGGTAGCGCCGTATAGACAAGTGTTGCCAACAATGGTGTTCTCATTGCTAACGAAGCGAGAGCCTGCGGGTGGCCTGATCACAATCTTGCCACCGGCCATGCCTTTGCCAACATAGTCATTAGCGTCACCCTCAAGCAACAGGTTAAGTCCACCGGCGTTCCATACGCCAAAGCTCTGACCTGCAGTACCTTTCATGTGTACGTTGATCGGGTTGTCTGCCATACCGGTATTGCCGTGTAGTTTGGCAATCTCACCTGACAAGCGTGCACCGATAGAACGGTTGACGTTTTTAATGTCGAAGCGAAAGTTGCCACCGCTTTTAGCTTCAATGGCGGGCAGGCATTCCGCCACCATTTGCGTTGCAAGTTCTGCTTTATCAAACGGCCGGTTGCGTTTCTGGGTGCAATAGCGTGGAGCCTCCATTGGCACACCACCGTCGGACAACAGCGCTGAAAAATCTACCTTGCTGTGACGTTCGGTGTTGCCTTCAATTTGCTCCAGTAAGTCTGTTCTGCCTATTACCTCTTTAATGCTGCGATAGCCGAGGCTTGCCAGATGACGACGAACATCTTCGGCAACGAACTCCATATAGTGGACCACTTTTTCTACATCACCGCGAAAGTGTCTCATGCGCAGAACTTTGTGCTGAGTTGCCACACCAGTTGCACAGTTGTTCAAATGACAGATTCTTAAAAATTTACAACCCATTGCAATCATAGGCCCGGTACCAAAGCCGAAGCTCTCAGCTCCGAGCAAAGCTGCCTTGATAACATCGAGTCCGGTTTTTAAACCTCCATCTGTTTGTACGCGTACTTTGTCGCGCAGGTTGTTGGCGCGTAGTATTTGATGCGTCTCTGACATTCCCAGCTCCCAGGGAGACCCAGCATACTTGACACTCGTCAAAGGTGATGCACCGGTACCACCGTCGTAGCCTGAAATAGTAATCAGGTCAGCGTATGCTTTGGCAACACCTGCGGCAATGGTGCCGACTCCGGCCTCGGCAACCAGCTTTACTGATACCAGCGCTTGTGGATTTACCTGCTTTAAGTCGAAGATTAATTGCGCCAGATCTTCAATTGAATAGATATCGTGGTGTGGTGGTGGGGATATTAAAGACACACCAGGCATTGAGTAGCGCAGAGTTGCGATAGTCTCGTTAACTTTGTGTCCCGGTAACTGACCTCCTTCACCGGGCTTGGCACCCTGAGCAATCTTTATCTGGATGACTTCAGCATTGACCAGGTAGTGTGGTGTAACACCAAATCGACCGGATGCCACCTGCTTGATTTTGGAGTTTTTGTTGGTGCCGTAGCGATTCGGATCTTCGCCACCCTCACCGGAGTTTGATCTGGCACCGAGTGCATTCATAGCCTCTGCCAAAGTCTCATGTGCCTCTGGCGATAAAGCCCCCAGTGACATGCCGGCCGAGTCAAATCGACTAATTATCTCCTGCGCCGACTCTACTTCTTCAATGGGTACAGGCGTTGCGGCAGTTTTTAGTTTAAGTAAGTCCCTGACAGCCGTGGGCGCACGACCGTCAACAATAGCTGCATATTTTTCATAGTCGCTGTACTCACCTGAGTTTACTGCTTCCTGCAGTGAGGTGACGACATCCGGGTTATAGGCGTGATACTCACCTCCCTCCACGTATTTGAGCAAACCACCATGACGTGTTTTTGTACGTTTGTTCCATGCTTCATCAGCCAGTGCCTGAACATCTTTGGTCAGGTCCGAGTAGTCGGCGCCTTGTATTCGGCTTGTAGTGCCTACAAAGCATTGATTGACGATTTCATCGTGCAGGCCAACAATCTCAAAAAGTTGGGCACCACGGTAGCTTGCAATAGTTGATATGCCCATCTTGGACAGAACCTTGAGCAAGCCTTTGTTTATGCCTTTGCGATAGTTTTGTTCAAGCTTTAGTGCATCGGTACCGCTTATATCACCGCGGCGGACCATCCCCTGGATGCTTTCGTAAGCAAGATAAGGATAGACACAAGTAGCTCCGTATCCAACAAGTACCGCAATGTGGTGTGGGTCGCGGGCTGTACCTGTTTCAACCACAATGTTTGCATTGCAACGCAAACCGGCTTCGATCAGTGCATGGTGAACAGCACCGGTCGCAAGTAGCGCGTGAACCGGTAAGAGGTCGCGCTCCAGATTGTTGTCGCTCAGGATAATAATAACAGTCTCGTCTTTAACTGCCTGCAATGCAGCGCTTGTGATGTTTTCGATGGCTTGCTGAAGTGATTGCTTCGACGGATCGAAATTCAGATCGATTTTGAGATGGCGATACTCTGGCTCATCGTTCATTGCTATGAGTGTTTCGAATTTCTCTCGCGATAAGACCGGTGAACGCACTAATAATCGTCTGGCGTGTTCAATTGTCTCTTTGAACAAATTTTGTTCAGCGCCAAGGCAGGTCTCTAACGACATCACAATAGATTCGCGTAACGGATCAATTGGCGGGTTCGTTACCTGAGCAAACTGCTGACGGAAATTTTCGTACAGCGAGCGGACTTGTTTTGAAAGAATCGGAAACGGAGTGTCGTCACCCATAGAACCGATTGCTTCCTGCGCCTCTTCAGCCAGTACACGAAGGATCTGATCGCGCTCTTCAAAAGTTACACCAAACATTTTTTCGTAGACATTGAGCTGTTCATTGTCCATGGACGGTGTGGTTGGCGGTGTGTCGCGGAGCCTTGAGCGCAAGTGTCTTGAGTGCCTTTGCAACCAGCGCGAGAAAGGCCGGCTGGTTTTTAATTGCTCATCAATTTTTTCCGGCTGTAGTATTTCACCAGTGTCTGTGTCGACTGCGAACATTTGCCCGGGCTTTACCCGGCCTTTGGCGACGACGTCTTCAGGATCGTAGTCGTAGACGCCGATTTCTGATGCCAGTGTGATCTGTCGATCACGGGTGATGACATAACGGGCTGGTCGTAAACCGTTGCGATCCAGAACACAGGAGGCGTATCGGCCGTCAGTTAATACAACACCAGCAGGTCCGTCCCACGGTTCCATATGCATAGATGCATACTCAAGCCAGGCTCGCATCTCAGGGTCGGTTGAGTTCATATTCTGCCACGCCGGAGGTAGTAACAAACGCATGGCGCGAAAGATGTTCATACCACCTGCCAACAGCACTTCAAGCATGTTATCAAGTGACATTGAATCAGAGCCCGCCATTGAAACCAACGGCAATAACTCTTTTAATTCCGGCAATAGTTCACTATGGAACTTTGATGCACGGGCGTTGGCCCAGTTTCGATTACCGCGAATAGTATTTATTTCGCCGTTGTGAGCAAGATATCTGAATGGCTGTGCCAGCCGCCATTGGGGTAGTGTGTTAGTTGAAAATCGCTGATGGAAAACTGCGATGCGTGATTCGAGTGTTGGGTCGTTCAGGTCTTCGTAAAAAGACGGCAAGCGGTCCGGCATCATCAAGCCTTTGTAGAGAATGACATCGGCTGACAATGTGTTGATGTAGAACTCCGGATCACCAGGGCGCAAAGCAAGTTCTGTTTTACGGCGCGCAACGAACAGATTGCGATTAAACTCCGCGGCGTCCATGTAGTTCGGTGCTGTAACGAATATCTGTTCTATTTGCGGAAGGGTTTTTTTCGCTTCCAAACCGCAGGCGTCGATGTTTACCGGTACTACACGCCAGCCGTTAACTGTGAGATTGCGTGCCTCGATTTCAGCGTTGAGAGTTTTTCGAGCAAGATCTGCCAGTTTGCAGTTGGTGTTTAAGAACACCATACCTACAGCGAAGTTACTGCCAACATCAAAGCCGGAATCAGCAGCTTTGGCACGCAGAAAGTTAACTGGTTTACGCAGCAGCAGGCCGCAGCCATCACCTGATTTGCCATCAGCTGCAATCGCGCCTCGGTGGGTCATGCGGCCGAGCGCCTGAATCGCAGTTTTAACCAGCTTGTGTGACGGCCGACCGTCGATCTGTGCGATCAGGCCAAAGCCACAGTTGTCATGTTCGAATTCAGGGCGATAGAGACCGCTCGCCGCCAGTTTATCCAGTGCGTTCATGTAAACCCTCTATGTTTTCCGCCAGCGGTGGGTTTTTGTTATGTTGGAGGTTCGCTCAGAGGTATGGCTGGTGTACGGCGAGGTCGCCCTAAGCCGGGAGTCGGCTAAAGTGGGAGAAGAGTGCCGTCAGACATCGAGTTCTGAGAGAACTAAAGCCCTCGTCAGTACTTCTCATAGTACTTTGGGAGAGAGGCCTTAGAGGAGGTTTGCGCGAGCTGCCGAGCAGACAGTTAAGCAGACAGTTAAATAAGTGTGCGCTTCCGCCTCAGACGGACATATTGGGCGAAAGCGCGCGAAACTGCAAGTAAAACGGCAGTCCGGGAACTAAATTGCACTTGTGAATACCCGTTTGTACCGGCCGTTTGACCGGGTGTTACAAAAACGGGACGGCAGATTATTTCTGCCGTTTGATGTCTTCCTGGAGATCGCTGACAGGGCGTATCCAGACACCGAATTGCTTGGTCGCATCGCTCATATTGTCAACCGCTGCAATGGCTTCAGCTCTTGTGTCGTACAAACCACTTAGCAGTCCGAAGACCGGGTTATTGCTATCGGTTGTCAGGAACGGATAGATCGCAACCGGATCAGTTACTTCCATTGTTTGGGCAAGATCGATGATGTAGCCGCGTTCGCGAGAGGTCGCAAGCTGCACGGTGAATTTGGTTGGTGACTGGAAAAGAACCCAGCGTTCATTCTCGATGGCTCGGTTAGGTTCTGTAACCGCAATGCCATTGGTAACCGGTTCTGCACCCGGTACCGCAACTGGTTCGATAACAATCTGGTCTATAGGAACCTCCTGGCCGAGATCCTGTGCCAGAGCATCTGTATCACCATCGACAAGTACTGCCGCACTTTCGTCGGTGTTCGGCAGCTGTATATTGGTAATGCCGCTGGTGTCGACTGCGACAGATCCATTGTCTGCGCTTATGCCAACACTTTTGCTCGACGCTGTGTCGTCTGGCGTGCCAACGCCGGGAGCAGGTACGGTTGCACCGATAGTATTATCCAATGCCGCTGCGGGTTCGGTATTTAACGGCTGAGTTATTGTTTCTTCTACTGCCGCCATAGTTTCGTTCGCACCGGCCGCAATTGCTCCAACCGTTCCTGCGTTGTTTATGTCAGGAGCTGGTAAAGGGGTGGTTGGTAAAACATCGGTGGGCAATTCCTGCACCAGATCAGTCGATGGACTCGTTCCCACAATAGTTTCAGTGATGGAACCTGATGCATCTGTAACTGCCGGTGTAGCAGGCACCGCAAGATTGTCGTTTGACGGCGAAACTACCGGGTCAGAAGGCGAGACTACCAGGTTGGTCTCACTGCCAGAATCGCTTATTGATGTCGTGGCTACAACTGGTTGTTCAATTGGCTGTACTGCGGGTTGCTGTATCTGTTCAGTAGTTTCAGTTGATGCGACCGGGATGACTGTAGATTCCTGATCATTACCCAGAAACATTGACAGGCCTAGTCCGATCGCCGCCAGCGCTGCCGCACCAATTGCCAGTACCGGCCATTCAAAAGACGATAACCAGCCCGCTTTCTTTTCCGTCGCGGCACCACCGCGGTAGACGCCATTTAAGTAGTGTGTCGCGGAATTATTTATGTTGCCGGGCAGTCCGCCAGACTCGCGTTGTATTTTGCTGATCGCCTTATCTGTGAACGGGAATGCATCTGCAAAGCCTGCCTGGTGCAGTCTTGAAGTCAGGTATTCGCTGGTGCGTTCGTCGTCCAGCGGTGTGATCATGTTGGTGCTGTACTTGAGATCGAGATCTGCAAACTGAGCTTCAAAGCTTTCAATTGCTTGCTTTAACGCCGGTGTGCCTGTCAGCAGTAGTCGCGCGGTTCTGCCGTCATCATTTTCAAAGTGCTGGAGCGTATCGACCAGCTCGGCAATCTCTTCGATTGGTGCCAGGTGGGCATCGTCAACGATCATCAGAGCGCTGCGCTGATCGTCGGCAATTTGTTCAAACATTGGCGAGAGCTTATCAATGTACTCATTGATGCCTTCCGCCTGTTCGTCTTTAGTTGTGGCGTTTAAAACGGCATAAAGAAAAGCTTCTGCACGGAAGTCCGGCGAGCCTTTGGCAACAAATGGTTTGATACTGATTTTGCAATGCTTAAGCAGTTGTTTCAGCAAGACAGTTTTGCCTGCACCTTCTTCGCCGATCAGCAAATGCAGCGATTCGCCAAAGCGGACATTTTGTTCAAGTGCGGCGCGGGTTCTTTGTGTTTCGGAGTCAGCAAAGGGTGGGCGATCTTCCTGTTCCAGGAAGGGTTGCTTGGTCAGGCTCAACTCTTCGAGGGTTTCGCTGTGTAACTGGGCTTCAGTGTGCACGTCTTGAACTGCCATATGGATTCGGTCCGTTGTGAGACGACTGGTAATCAAAAAGCCGCGGACGCATTGGCCTTAGCAGTACTGACAGAACGTGCCGGGACAAGCATTTTCAACCAGTTACGACAGTTGCGGTGAAGTGATCACCGCACGCAGCTTGAACAATAACGCGCTGATAGTAGAGGACTTGCCAGGCCACGGCAACGCTCGACATGCGAAGGTTACAAAGGCTTACTAGTTTGACATGTGGTGTATCAAACTCTTATCAATTGAAGGCAGAATTTAGTGTTTTTTCGAGTTTTAGTTGATCAAAATTGTTACACAAAAAGGCCTCACCGATTCCCTGCATGAGTACCAGCGTGAGTTTTTTATCGCGCACTTTCTTATCGAGCGACATCAGCTCGAGGCACCGACTGGCGGTCATTTCCGTTGGCGGTTCCACCGGCAATCCGGCTTTTTCAAATATCTCTCTGGTGCATCTGACGGTTTCTTCATTGCAGTACCCGTGATCGGCCGAAAACCTCGCCGCCAGGCACATGCCAGCCGCAATTGCCTCACCGTGAAGCCAGTTGCCGTAACCCAGTGCGGTCTCAATGGCGTGGCCGAAAGTATGGCCAAGATTTAGCAGCGCCCGTTGTCCGGACTCCAGCTCATCTGCGGCGACGATTCGCGCTTTACGTTGACAGGATTTTTCGACCGCTTTGCCGAGAGCGGGTTTATCCAGAGAGAGCATTTCAGCAATGTTCTGATCCAGCCAATTGAAGAATTCTTCGTCATCGATTAAACCGTACTTGATGACTTCGGCCAGGCCTGCTTTTAATTCTCTTTCAGGCAGAGTGTCCAGTGTATTCATATCTGCGATGACACAGGCAGGTTGGTGGAACGCACCGATCATATTTTTGCCCTGCGGATGGTTGACTCCGGTTTTGCCTCCGACTGATGAGTCGACCTGCGACAATAGTGTAGTGGGCACTTGTATAAACGAAACACCACGTTGATAAGAAGCCGCAGCAAATCCTGTGATATCGCCGACCACACCACCACCAAGTGCTATTACTGTGCAGTTGCGATCGAAACGGTGTTGAATCAGTGCATCATAGATTGTGCTGACTGTATTCAGGGTTTTATGTGCTTCACCTGCCGGCAGTGTGACAGAGTGAGTTTCATAGTCGGGTAGTGCATCGAGCACAGACTTAAGGTAAAGAGGGGCGACATTGTCATCAGTGACGATCAGTACTTTTGAACCTGCAATATGGCGGCTGTATAAGTCCGCGCTGGTAACAATATTGCCGCCGATATAGATAGGATAGCTGCGCTCGCCGAGGTCGACGTTGAGTGTGATCATGGTTGTTGCTTGTCGACGTTGTTAGCGTTGCTGTTGTCGGTGGCGTTGTTACGTTTGGTTTTACCGGGCGCAGTCTTTTCAAGCAATGCGAGCTGACGACATATTTTATCAACTACTTTTTGGTGCCTCTGGGTGCTGGTGCAAATGTGGACATGCGCCAGCTCACGATAAATTGGGCCGCGCGTTCTACTTATTTCCAGCAGAGTTGCTCGTGCATCACCTTGTTGAAGCAATGGGCGGGAGTTATTGCGTGACGTGCGCTCAACCTGAACATCGATATCGACATCAAGAAAAACTACTACCCCGCGGCTTCTGAGCCTTTGACGATTGCTTTCACGCAGTACCGCACCACCTCCGGTGCCAAGTACTATATTTTCCTTGCGCGTAAGGAAATCTATCATGCGCTCTTCGCGGCAGCGAAAGCCGTGTTCGCCTTCAAAGTCGAAGATGGTTGGTATGTCGACGCCGCAGGTTGATTCTATTTCGCGATCACTATCGAAGAAAGACTGGCCGAGACGACGGGCGAGCTGCCTGCCCACTGTAGTTTTACCGGCGCCCATAGGGCCTATCAAAAAAATGCTCGCCATACGGATGTGCGAAGTGTCGGACGCCTCTGTCAGACAGTTCGGCTATGAATGTAGATGACTTTTACAGTACCACGATGTTGTGAATCCCGCCACGAGTATCCACGGTAATTGCCAGATGTCGCAGGCAAAAAAAAACCGCGGCAAGCCGCGGTTTTTCTGATCCCCTTGTGCGGGGTTTACTTACTGATCCAGACCGGAGGTGTCTTTCACGATCTTTGGAGTAACGAAAACCAGGAGTTCGGTCTTGTCATCTTCTCCAATGTTACGCTGGAACAATTTTCCAACCAGTGGCAGGTCACCAAAGAATGGTACTTGCTCTCGCTGTTCAAGAACAGACTGTTCGTAGATACCACCGAGAACAACCGTCTCGCCATTGGAAACCAGAACCTGAGTATTAACTTCCCGAGTATCAATGCTTGGAATGCCGTCGAATACTTCACCTACCGTATCCTTGTTGACAGTCAGGTCAATGATGATGCGCTCGTCCGGTGTGATTTGTGGTCGCACTTTAAGGGCAAGTACTGCTTTTCGGAACGATGTTGTTGTGCCGCCGTTTCCAGACTCCTGAGCGAACGGGATTTCAACACCCTGTTCGATATAGGCTTCGTGTTGGTTGGCAGTGATTACACGAGGTGTGGAGATAACTTCACCGCGACCTTCAGCTTGCATCGCAGATAATTCAAGCTCCAGCAGAGTGCCGAATGGCAGTGTTGCAAATGCCAGTCCGATGCTGCCGGTCTTGTTGATAACCGGTAGGTTAACGTTGAAGCGATCAGCACCCAGGGTGCCACCGGTAACGAGTGAATTCGCAGCACTGGAGGTACCTGAAGTTGCGAAACCTTCGCCGTCGTTCTCTGTAGTGTTACGTGTGATACCAAAGCGTGTACCAAACTCGCGGTTGAAATCATCTGTTGCGATCACAATACGTGATTCAATCAATACCTGTCTGACAGGAACATCTAATCGTGTAACCAGTGATCGTACTTTACCCAGTACTTCAGCTGTGTCATTAACCAGTAGAGTGTTTGTTCGGTCGTCGATAGTTACGTTGCCGCGCTCTGTCAGTAAACCACCTGATTCTGATTTAAGAATTGCAGCTACATCAACTGCTTTGGCGTAGTTCACCTGTACAAACTCAGTGCGTAGTGGCTCAAGTGCGATGGCTTGCTGCGCTGCTTCTCGCTCTGCAGTTTCCTGCGCTGCGATTTCTGTGGCAGGTGCAACCATGATGACGTTACCCGATTCTCTTTTGTCCAGGCCTTTGGTACGCAGGATGATGTCGAGCGCCTGATCCCATGGAACATTCTTGAGTCGAAGTGTCAGTTTGCCACCAACCGTATCGCTGACAACGATGTTCATGTCAGTGAAGTCAGCCAGTAACTGCAATACTGAGCGAATTTCAATGTCCTGAAAGTTCAAAGACAGTTCTTCGCCATCGTAGGTTACCGCTTTAGGTTTAAAAGTCGGTGGGTTTAGCGCACTTGATGTCTGCCTTGAGTAGTCGATGCCACGATCATTTCCGGATGGGAAACTAACGTCTTCCATACGTGGCTGTCGCGGTGCGCGTGTTGGTTGAGGTGCAGGTAACGGTGTGCTTTCAACATACTCTTCTATCGGTGCACCAGTTTCAACATTAAAAGAGTCCTGATCGATTGGCAATACAGGAGCGTCTGTCTCTTCGTCCGACTTGTAGTCGAGTGGCAGGCTTGAAGGTAGTTCTACAACCAGGCCATCGTCTTCAAATGTTTCTGCAGTTTCAGTCGCTGTTTCAACTGCCTCTGTTGCTGCAATTGGCAGCAGATCTGCCAGTGGCAGTTCTCCGCTGCTTGTTTGCAGAAGCTCGCCGTCGGTTACTTCATCAAGGAGTACTTCGGGTCCGAGAAACTCCCTGGCGTCTTCGATAGTACTTTCGACAGTCCCGTCGGCGTCGCTGTCCGCATCACCATCCAGTGTTACGAGCAGGCGATCACCATCTATTTTAGTCTCATATTCAGTCATCTCGCCAAGCTTCAAAACTACTCGAGTTCTGTCGGTTGTCTCAA
>CAYPDN010000104.1:0-11124 GCA_964409445.1 uncultured Granulosicoccaceae bacterium | reverse complement strand
AGATTGATGTCGGGTTGCTGGTGCTTTGCGACTGGATCTTTCGCATTGCCGCTATTATTTCCTCGGGGCCACCAGCGTAGCCGATGCGCCAGCCGGTCATGGCATAGGCTTTGGAGACGCCGTTCATCACCACGGTGCGATCCTGCAGTTCCGGGCAGGCGTTCAGGATATTGCAGAAGCCTTCTTCGGACCAGACGATGTGTTCATACATATCATCGGTGGCGACTACCGCATCGGGGTATTGCAGCAGTACCTCACCCAGCGCTTTCATTTCATCCATGGTGTACGATTTGCCGCTTGGATTTGACGGGCTGTTGAGTACGACGATGCGTGTGTCAGGCGTCATTGCCGCGTCCAGCTGCTCAGCCGTCATTTTGAAGGATTGCTCCTGAGCCGTTTCAACTATGATCGGCGTGCCGCCTGCGAGCAGCACTATGTCCGGGTATGACACCCAATAGGGTGCAGGGATGAGTACCTCATCCCCATCATCGAGAATCGCCTGCGCCAGGTTGTAAAAGCTCTGCTTGCCGCCGCAGGAAACCAGAATCTGGCCTGGTTCAAAGCTGATCTGATTGTCGTTTTTAAACTTGCCCACAATGGCATTCTTTAGTTCGGCGATTCCGTCTACCGCGGTGTATTTGGTCTGACCGTTGTTGATCGCCTCAATGGCTGCGTTTTTGATGTGATCCGGTGTGTCGAAATCTGGCTCGCCGGCGCCGAGCCCTATCACGTCGCGTCCCTGTGCGCGCAGCTCTGCGGCAAGTGCGGTCACTGCCATCGTGGGGGAAGGTTTAACCTGAGCGAGTTTCGAAGATGTTTTGATAGCCAATATGGATGCCCGTGTGTCGGTCGCTAAGGAAAGTACTGAGTCGGCTGTTTTTGCCTGTGACTCAGCGCCTTATATGGTAAAACTAGAGAGTATCCCGAGATAGTAGCGACGACGCCAGTTCATGTCCAAAGCTTTTAAAATAGACAGCCGTTTTAAGCCTGCCGGTGATCAGCCCAGCGCTATTGCCGAGTTGATTGACGGTATTGAATCCGGGCTTGCCTTCCAGACTCTGCTCGGAGTAACCGGTTCCGGTAAAACCTTCACGGTAGCGCATATTATTGAGCAACAGCAGCGCCCGGCCATTGTACTTGCTCCCAATAAAACCCTGGCGGCGCAACTCTATGGCGAGATGAAAGAGTTTTTTCCACGCAATTCGGTGGAGTACTTTGTTTCCTACTACGACTACTACCAGCCAGAGGCGTATGTGGTTGCCTCAGATACATTTATTGAAAAAGACGCATCAGTTAATGACCATATTGAACAGATGCGGTTGTCTGCCACCAAAGCACTGTTTGAACGGCGCGATGTAATTATTGTTGCAACAGTTTCATCCATTTATGGTCTGGGTGATCCACAGTCATACCATAAGATGGTATTGCATTTAGAGCGTGGCAATATTATTGATCAGCGTGAATTGCTCAGGCGTTTGGCAGAGCTTCAATACACCCGCAATGATATGGAACTCAAACGTGGTAACTACCGAGTGCGTGGTGAGGTGATAGATATCCATGCGGCAGAATCAGACCGTGAAGCGATTCGCGTTGAGTTGTTTGATGAAGAGATTGAAAATTTAAGTTACTTTGATCCGCTCACCGGTGAAGTAATCAAGCGTGTGCCACGATTAACGATTTACCCCAAAACCCACTACGTGACACCACGTGAGATTATTTTAGCGGCGGTAGATGAAATAAAAGTAGAGTTGAAAGATCGCGTTGAAGAGTTTCGTGAGGCGGGCAAGTTGCTTGAAGCGCAGCGGGTTGAGCAGCGCACTTTGTTTGATATTGAAATGATCAACGAAATTGGCTACTGCTCAGGTATTGAAAATTACTCGCGCTATTTATCTGGTCGGGCACCCGGTGAGCCGCCACCGTGCCTGTTCGACTACATCCCAACAGATGCACTGCTGTTTATAGACGAAAGTCATGTAACAGTGCCTCAGTTGGGTGGTATGTATAAGGGCGATCGTGCCCGTAAAGAAAATCTGGTCGGCTATGGTTTTAGACTGCCATCGGCGCTTGATAACCGACCACTGCGATTTGACGAATTTGAAGCGCTTTCACCGCAAACAATTTTTGTATCGGCGACACCCGGTGAGTATGAAAAACAGAACGCCGGCAACGTAGTAGAGCAGGTAGTAAGACCCACCGGTCTGGTTGATCCACAGATTGAAGTGCGAGATGTCGCAACACAGGTAGATGATCTTTTATCTGAAATAAATTTACGCGTGATTGAAAACGAACGGGTGCTGGTCACCACACTTACCAAACGTATGGCAGAGGACTTAACCGACTACCTGTCTGATCATGATGTGCGAGTGCGTTACCTGCACTCTGATGTAGATACGGTAGAACGATCTGAAATTATTCGTGACCTGCGCTTAGGTGAGTTTGACGTACTGGTGGGAATTAACCTGTTGCGTGAGGGGCTTGATATGCCAGAGGTTTCTCTGGTGGCAATTCTCGATGCTGACAAGGAAGGCTTTTTAAGATCCGATCGGTCTTTGATTCAAACCATTGGTCGCGCCGCACGAAATATTCGCGGCAAGGCCATTATGTATGCAGCCAGTACCACGGGTTCCATGCAGCGCGCGATTGACGAGACTGATCGCCGTCGCGAGAAACAGGTAGCTCACAACAGCGAGCACGGTATTACCCCAAAAACTATCAGTAAAAAAGTGCTGGATGTTATGGAAGCGGGGGCGGCACCGACGCCCAGAGGGCGCAAGAGCAAACAGGAAGCGCAGGATCAGCTGGAGCAGATGGAGTACGCGAAGCTCAAGCCATCAGATGCTGCGAAGAAAATTAAATCGATGGAAAAGCAGATGTTTGATCATGCCAGGGATCTGGAGTTTGAGCAGGCAGCCGCGCTGCGCGACAAAATTGATACACTAAAAAGCATGGCCCTCGGGCCAGGTATCGCCTCCGTTTCCGATTGATCCAGACACGGGGTAGACTGCTTCTAAGTGCGCGGTTTGTGCAACAAATATCCTGTGTGAGCTGGTTGCTGCGCGCTGGAATTCTGTGTGGGGCAGTCGCAGACGGCTCAATTTAATGCAATCCCGTCCCATATGTCTGCAAAGAATGGTGTTTGTGGAACTCACATAACTGTATAGAGTCAGTTAAGGCGTGCGGTTAAGCGCTCTGGTACTATTCTGGTACTATAATGTGTAGTTAAGAGCTCGAGGTATGTTGTGGTGGAAATCGAGCTGGATCCCAGATGTTTAAAAGATATTTCTAAATACTGATAGAGAGGCTCCCTGTGTTAGAAGAATACAGAAAACATGTGAAAGAACGCGCAGCGGAAGGAGTTGTACCGCAACCGCTAAACGCCGAACAGACCGCAGGCCTGGTAGAGCTTCTGAAGTCACCTCCCAAAGGCGAGGAAGAGTTCCTGATGGAACTGCTGAGCGAACGGATTCCAGCCGGGGTTGATGAAGCTGCCTATGTAAAGGCGGGTTTTCTGGCCGCGGTCTCCAAAGGTGAGGTCAAGTCTCCACTGGTAGATAAAAAGCGTGCAATTGAATTGCTCGGCACCATGCTTGGTGGTTACAACATTCAGCCAATGGTTGAAGCGTTAGACAGCGACGAGCTGGCAGATACCGCTGTAGAAGGCTTAAGCAAAACCCTGCTTATGTTTGATGCTTTCCATGATGTGAAAGAAAAAATGGATAACGGCAATGCACATGCTAAAAAAGTGATGGAGTCATGGGCCAACGCCGAGTGGTATACCAACAACGCCGAAGTTGAAGACAAAATAACCCTCACCGTTTTTAAAGTACCGGGTGAAACCAACACGGATGATCTCTCTCCTGCGGTAGACGCCTGGTCAAGGCCAGATATTCCGTTGCACGCACTGGCGTTCCACAAGTTCCCGCGTGAAGGCTTCACTGACAAGCCGCTGGAAACAATTGAAGAGCTAAAAAAGAAAGGCCACTCGGTTGCCTATGTGGGTGATGTGGTTGGTACCGGTTCTTCACGTAAGTCAGCGACAAACACAGTGCTGTGGTTGATGGGTAATGACATTCCCAATATTCCGAACAAGCGCGAAGGTGGTTATGTTCTGGGTGGCAAGATTGCTCCTATCTTTTTCAACACGCTTGAAGATGCTGGTGCGATGCCAATTGAAGTCGACGTATCGAACATGGCAATGGGTGACGTCATCGACGTATACCCGCATGAAGGTAAAGTTTGCAAGCACGGCACAGATGAAGTGCTGGGTAAGTTTGAACACAAAACAGAAGTACTGATGGATGAAGTGCGTGCCAACGGTCGTATTCCACTTATTATTGGTCGTGGTTTAACTGACCGTGCACGTGAAGCATTAGGCCTGGGTCCGTCAGATGTATTTGTACGCCCGGGTGCTACCGAATCATCTACTAAAGGTTATACGCTTGCGCAAAAGATGGTAGGTAAAGCCTGTGGGGTGGAAGGTGTGCGTGCGGGCCAATACTGCGAACCGCTGATGACAACGGTTGGCTCTCAGGACACTACCGGTCCTATGACCCGTGATGAACTTAAAGATCTTGCCTGTCTCGGCTTCTCAGCTGATTTGGTTATGCAGTCTTTTTGTCATACCGCGGCATACCCGAAGCCAATTGATGTTGATACTCACCATGCATTGCCAGACTTTATGATGACTCGTGGCGGTGTATCGCTGCAGCCGGGTGACGGCATTATTCACAGCTGGCTCAACCGTATGTTATTGCCAGATACTGTCGGCACCGGCGGTGACTCCCACACACGCTTCCCGATGGGTATTTCTTTTCCGGCGGGTTCTGGTCTTGTTGCTTTTGCAGCAGCCACTGGTGTGATGCCGCTTGATATGCCTGAGTCTGTGCTGGTGCGTTTTAAAGGTGAGATGCAGCCAGGTATTACACTGCGCGATCTGGTGAATGCTATTCCTTATGCAGCTCTGCAGCGTGGTTTATTGACGGTTGAAAAGAAAGGCAAGAAAAATGTTTTCTCCGGTCGTTGTGTTGAAATTGAAGGTATCGATGAGCTCAAGCTTGAGCAGGCATTTGAACTTGCAGATGCTACCGCTGAACGTTCCGCATCTGGCTGTACGGTCAAGGTTGGTAAAGAGTCCTACATTGAGTACATCACATCCAACGTCACACTGTTGCGCTGGATGATAGAGCAGGGCTATGGCGATGAAAGAACCATTGAGCGTCGAGCGCGTAAGATGGAAGAGTGGCTGGCTAACCCGGTATTGCTCGAAGCCGACTCTGATGCAGAGTATTTTGAAGTTATCGAGATTGATCTGGCAGATATCAAAGAACCATTGCTTGCCTGCCCGAATGATCCGGATGACGTAAAGCCCCTTTCTGAAGTTGCAGGCGATACCGTCGATGAAGTATTCCTCGGGTCTTGTATGACCAACATTGGTCACTACCGAGCGGCCGCCAATTTAATTGAAAAGTCCGGTGACTACTTAAATACGGTTCTGTGGGTTGCACCGCCGACTCGTATGGATGAGCATCAGCTTAAAGAAGAAGGTATATACAACATCTTTGGTCGGGTAGGTGCACGGCTCGAGATTCCGGGTTGTTCTTTGTGCATGGGTAACCAGGCGCGAGTGCGCCCAGGGGCTACTGTTGTTTCTACCTCTACTCGTAACTTCCCCAATCGCTTAGGTCAGGATGCCAACGTGTATCTGGCATCAGCTGAGTTGTCTGCAGTGGCTGCGGTTCTTGGTAAGTTGCCAACGGTTAAAGAGTATATGTCTTTTGCCAAAGATCTCGATTCAATGTCGGCTGAGCTTTATCGCTACCTGAACTTCAACGAGATTGAAGACTTTCAGAAAGCAGCGGATGAGACCAAGGTTAAGTTTAAGGATATTCCCGTTACTGTTTCTGTGTAGGCAGCTTAAAGTAGTAATCAGCATCCCGCCGGCGTTCTGGCGGCGGGTTTTAAGTGGGCAGGTCCTCTGCCAGTTCTGTCAGTTACTTATGTTCTAAAGCATGTTTTCAGGGAATAGTTGCGCGCTGTTAGCAGAGAATTATTCGCCCTGTGCTTTAACTTCCATATCAAGTGCCCAAAGCTTTTTGTGTATCTGCCAGGTATAGATGATTAGCATCGTAAGCGTTATTGCACAGACCAGCGGCATTATCCAGGTAAAGTGTCTGAAGCCGACCAGCGCAATATAGGCATTGATAAAAATAAATCCAATTCGACTTTCTGTTGGCCCCATACCGTAGTGATAAATTTCAAACTCATTGGTGGCGGCAAAGCTTAAAAACGAGTTGGCCATAAAACCGCCCATGATTATCAACAGTGGAATAAACCATACCTGTGTATGCTCCGGTGCCATCAGGTAGCCTGCAAAGACCAGACAACATAAAAAAATGTAGTCAAGAAAATGGTCCATGTAGAAGCCCCATTTTATAAGCCCGGTATTGCGTCTTCTGCCTACCTCGCCATCTGCGAGATCGGTCAGGTACTGCAGAATGATCATCACCGAGATCATCCAGACCCACTGCCTGTTGAAGCTTGCAAGATACCCGAACAGCACAACACCGAGTGACCACAATACAGTGGTCATTGTCAGGTGGTAAGTTTCAATATGGGCCGGTATTTTGGGGACGAGCCAGTCTTTTAGCTTTTTCTCGGCAGGGGTCAGCAGTGACTCACCCACTTTTTTATCACCTGCGAATTGTGTGTTCTTACTGTTCATAACTGATTTCCTGACTGCAAAGCTTCGGTTGTCTCTCCCGTGAGTATAGCAATCGACGTGCTGTTCGCATTGTTACCCCGAGCCTGCAGATGACTGTTCTGCCACCACCGAATGACGAACTATCCGACACATATCAAAGTGTGATGCTGATCTTCCATTAGCTTGTAACACTTTTAAAAGCCCGCAGTATAAGGGGGTATGGTTTCAGATAATCCCAATGGCGATCAACCCGCCAGCCAACCCGATTACCTCAGCGGTGATCCCGTGGCGTTCGGTGCGTTGGTGACACGCTACCAGGATTCTCTGTTTGGCTATCTGGGTCGTATGGGCTTTGGGCAATCTGCCTGTGAAGATCTGGCACAGGAGGCGTTTCTTCGGGCATGGAAAAACCGCGAGAAATACAACGCTGACAAGGCATCGGTTTCTACCTGGCTTTTTACCATTGCCAGAAATCTCGCGCTGACAGTACTGGCACGCAAAGCCCCGAATGTAGCGGAGGAAATTGACGTTGAGCTGCAACCGCAGACCGGTACAGATCCGTCAACGCAGTACGAGCATCATCAGTCCGTTGTGAGACTGAGACAAGCGCTGAATAAATTGTCTGTTGAAGACAGGGAAGTGATAGCGGTTTGCTACACACCAGAGATTTCCAATAGCGCAGAGATTTTGAATTGTAGTGCTGGTGCGTTACGTACCCGACTTTCTCGGGCAAGAAAAAGACTTAACGCGGCACTGACTGAACTGGATAAATGATATGAGCAACCTAGACGATCAAACAGATGTGCTGTTGCGGCAGGGGCTGGTTAAATCACCCCCCGGATTTCGTGATGGTGTGATGCAGGACATTGCGAGCTATGAACGTGAGCGATCGATGGCGTCTGCAGCTGATCAACCGGTATCGCGTGTGCCATTGTGGCAGTGGATTGCATTGACAGTTGGCAGTGTGATCGGGGGCGGGCAGGTGGTCAGATTTATTTTTTCTGTGTGGTTTGTTTCTTCGGCCGCATATTAAGGAGCAATAGTTATGAGCCAACAATATCTGGATACACTACCGCAGGAGACAACAGTGACGCGCCGCCGGCCGGTAATAGCGGCATTGATGGGTGCTGCACTTCCGGGCTTTGGTCAGTTATATAACGGACAGTTTAATCGTGCGATCTGGTTTTATCTGAGCTTTCTGATAATTGCCGTGCCGGTCACTATGATTGCCGCGCTGTATCTGCCCGCGGCACTTACCGTGGGTGTGCTGGCAATCAGTGTCCTGTTAACTCTGGGAGTATGGCTCTGGGGGATTATTGATGCGTGGCTGGTTGCGCGTCGATCCAACCCTTATGTGCTGCATAACTGGCAGACCAGCGGTATGTATGCGATGGTATTTTTGTTATGTGCTCTGGTGGTTTTGCCGTTACTGGTTTCCTATGTTCGCAATCATCAGGTGCAGGCTTTCAGGACTCCCAGTGGCAGTATGATGCCGACAGTCCAGCCAGGGGATTTTATCTTCTCTAATATGAAGTACAACTGCCCGACTTGCTTCTGGTCTGTAAAGCGCGGTGATGTTTCGATCTTTATTTATCCGGACAATCGCAACTGGCACTACATTAAAAGAGTTATCGGTCTGCCCGGAGATACAGTGGCATCCAGTGACGGCATACTTAGCATTAATGGTACTGCACTGAGTACAGAAGCCGGTGTAGATCAGGAGGTTGTGGAATCATTCGATGGTCTTGAATGGACGGTAACCCACAAAGAACCCATGGCTGATTTTTCGGTGACAGTGGAACCCGGCCATGTATTTGTGCTGGGTGATAATCGCTCTAAAAGCAATGACTCGCGTGTCTTCGGTCAGGTGCCACTGGCAGATGTGGTCGGTCGAGCCAGGCAGGTTTGGTTTTCAAAGAACGAAGAAGGCATTCAGTGGGACAGGATTGGCACCACCCTTAACCCTAAGTAATTGCTTACGCGCCTGTCAGCTTGAATTCGATTTAGGCAAGGTAGAGTCGAGACTGATAAGAAAACTCTATCTTGCCGTTAGCTTCGTGCTTTTTAAAAAGCTCGGTTGCTGCGGTGATTAGCGCAAGAGATTCCGGGGTTTCAGGCTTAGGTGTATAGGACGAGGAATTCATTCGACCAATGAGCCCTGCCAGATCGAACTTCTGGCTGTATGGCAAACTATAGTTTCTTACCGTGCCTGGCTGTAAAAATTCGCTGACATCTTTGTCAGTGATATTTCTGTGGTTAACCTTCGAATATTCAGGTGCATGTTCAGTAAGCATTTGATCATATTCTTTTTGAAACGGCAGATTTGTATTTCTTTCATTCCAGATTAATGCGGTGTGTCCGGCCGGTTTCAGTATTCGTTCGAATTCTTTTCTTGCTTTGTCCAGGTCAAACCAATGGAATGCCTGTGCCACTGTTATAAGGTCTGTTGACTGATCGGCTAGTTTGGTGGCTTCTGCCGCGCCAGCAACACTATTAAAATGCAAGTTGGCGCTGAACAGAGTTTCGGCAGCTTCTCTCATTTCTCTGTTGGGCTCGACTGCATAAACCGTTAACTCATTCCGGAGTAACAATTCTGTGAGCTTGCCGGTACCGGAACCGATGTCCGCGATGACCGAATTGTTGTTGAGTTTGCAGTCTGTTTTTAGTATGTCGACAATTTCTTCAGGATAGGATGGCCGGAAATTTACATAGTCGTTAACCCGGTCAGAAAACCTTTCAGTATTTTTCAAAGCTACTTTCTCTATACGGATGCGAATTTCAGCTTAATTAATATCACAGGTAAATTGCAATTGAGAGGGTGTGAGAATAGCAGGCAAAAAAAAGGGGCAGTGTCGTTCTGCCCCGTATCTCGCTTTTTGTCTGTCCCGGAATCGGGTTTGGATTGTGGTTTCTCCTGATGGAGAAAATATTCGTCAATCTCATCTTCTAATTGAAGTCTTGATTGATGTCTCTGACCCGACACTGTTTTTGTGTGGGCGCCGCCTTTTCGCAGTAATGCGCCGTGGCGGACAACCGGGTTGCGCCTGGTGGGCATGGCTGTCTCCCATATGAAATAGAAAATCTGCAGGTTAAAGAAATCAGGATGGATCAGCTGCATCTTTGCCATCGCAGTGAAACGAACTGTGCTACCGGTCGCGAGTTTATTCTTTATCGGCATAAAGTCAATGGATATAACAGGTTATGTTGGTAAACTATGAATTAGTTAACCACTAAGAAACTACCTGGTACTGATACCACTCGACAAGATCCATGGCTGAACTCACTGAAATACCGGTAATTGATGTCGGTGCGATTTACACAACAGACGTTAAGGCCATTGATTACCTGGCTGCTGAATTTTATCGGGTTTACTCAACAGCAGGCTTTGGCTACATCGTTAACCACGGCATCTCTGAGTCTCTGATAGCGCAGGTGTTTTCTGCGTCTAAAAGGTTTCATTCGCTGCCGCGTGATCAGAAAATGGCTGTAGAGTTAAACAGTATACATCGTGGGTTTATACCGATTAATACATCGACCGATGTTAACTCAAAGCTTGCTGATGTCTCGAAGCCAAATCAATCCGAGAGTTTTATGGTGATGCGCGAAGACACTGACAATTCTGTTTTTGTGCAAGCCGACGAATATCTGGCTGGTGCCAATCAATGGCCGGACCTTCAGGGTTTTCGTGCCGATGTGATGGAATACAATGATGCAATGGCTAAACTTGCAGGCAGGCTTGTGGGTGTATTTTCCAAAGCGCTCGGAGTCGAGTCAGGATTAGTTGAATCTTTTATTCCGCCTACCAGCTGGTTGCGACTTCTTTACTATCCACCTGTCAGTAAGGAAATTGAAGGTAGCTACGGCTCTGCACCGCATACAGATTTTGGTTGTCTGACGTTGCTGGCGCAGGATGATGTTGGCGGTTTGCAGGTTCAGTCACTTGCCGGTGAATGGATTGATGTGCCGCGAATTGAGGGTTCGTTTGTTCTAAACGTCGGGGATATGCTTCATCGATGGTCGAATGGGTTGCTGCGGTCCACACCGCATCGGGTGATCAATGCATCTGGTCTTGCGCGCTATTCCTGTCCGTTCTTTTATGATCCGCATGTAAGAACTAACATTTCGCCATTGGCTTCCTGTGTTAGTAGCGACAACCCGGCGCGGTTTGAGCTGATCAATTTTGGTGAGTTTTTGCGAGCAGAGCTTGAAGCGGGCTACGCACATCATAAAAAGACCAATTCCTGACGAGCGGCAACGTTTGTTTTAAACAGGTCACAGGGCTCATCCAGAGTCGCTTTGATCTATATAAACAAGCAGCTTCAACGGTAGGCCGGTGGTACCATGTCAGAATGCGCGACAGTGTATTTCTACTACCGGAAAGACGTGACCAGCAGATCTTCAAATTCCCCTCAGCCGTTCTTTAA
>CAYPDN010000103.1:0-11162 GCA_964409445.1 uncultured Granulosicoccaceae bacterium | reverse complement strand
GACTGGATACAGGAGAGTGTTCCGGAACGTATAGAAATTAAGCACAGTGTGTTTAGAGAAATTCAGCAACATGCACTGGAAACTGCGGTTTTGGGTTCATCAACTTCCGGTTATATGCCAACAGTGCTGCAGGAAAATGCAACTCGCCCGGGGCAGATATTAGTTGCACACCCTTTTAACCCGGTCTACCTGCTGCCGCTGGTAGAGGTGGTTGCCGGCAAGGCCAGTGATCCCGAGATAGTTGATCGTGCCTGCTCACTCTTATCGGACCTGGGTATGAAGCCACTAAAAGTTCGCAAAGAAATCGATGCTCACATTGCTGATCGGTTTCTTGAGGCAGTCTGGCGAGAAGGGCTGTGGTTGATTAAAGATGGTGTGGCCACCACCGAAGAAATTGATGATGCTATCCGCTATGGCTTTGGATTGCGTTGGGGACAGATGGGCTTGTTTGAAACTTATCGCGTTGCTGGCGGTGAGGCTGGTATGGCGCACTTTATTGCACAGTTTGGTCCCTGCCTTGAATGGCCCTGGACCAAACTGATGGATGTGCCGGAGCTCACTGACGAGCTGGTAGATAAAATTGCTACGCAATCAGATGAACAATCTGGAGCGCACTCAATCAGGGAGCTTGAACGTATCCGGGATAATAATCTGGTCGCTATGATGCGTGGTCTGAAGCAAACTGACTGGGGTGCTGGCAGGTTGCTTAACGAACATGATCAACGTATGAAAGATGCAAACTCAAACACCTAATTTACACACCATTGGCGTGGTTAATCATCAATGAATTTTGCTCTGACTGAAGAACAGGAACTGATTGTCTCAACAGTTCGCGAATTCTGTGAAAAAGAACTTTATCCGCACGAGGAGCTTGTGGAGCGCACAGGTGAAGTGCCGGATGAGCTTGCACAGCAAATAACACAGAAGTGCATGGATATTGGTTTCTTCGCCTCCAATATGCCAGAGGAGGTAGGTGGTGGTGGTTTGAGTCATCTCGATTTTTGTCTGGTTGAGCGTGAGCTTGGTCGCGCTTCTATGGCACTGAATCACTTCTTTGGCCGACCGTCTAATATTCTAATGGCGTGCGAAGATGATCAGCGTGACAAGTATTTGCTGCCTGCAGTGCGTGGTGAAAAGCTTGATGCGCTTGCTATGACAGAGCCTGATGCGGGTTCTGATGTGCGCGGAATGAAGTGCAGTGCAAAATTGCGAAATGGTGACTGGGTAGTTAATGGCAGCAAGCATTTTATATCGCACGCCAATGTCGCAGACTTTGTGATTGTATTTATAGCCACTGGCGAAGAAGAAACACCAAGAGGTAAGAAAAAGAAAATTACCTGCTTTCTGGTAGATCGCGGTACACCCGGATTTGAAATATTGCCTGGCTACAATTCAGTATCGCATCGCGGTTACCAGAACTGCCGCTTGCAGTTCGATGATTGCCGGCTACCACAATCGCAGGTTCTTGGAGAAGTGCACGGTGGTTTTAAAATAATGAACGAGTGGCTGTATGCAACCCGAATCACCGTGGCTGCAATGTGTGTTGGTCGCGCACGCAGGGTATTTGATCTGGCGTTAACACAGGCAGCAGAGCGAAAGCAGTTTGGTCAGCCCATTGGCAAGTTTCAGGGGGTGGGGTTTAAAATTGCCGACATGATTACCGAGATCGATGCGGCAGATTTTCTGACACTGTCCGGTGCGTGGCGGCTCGATCAACAGTTGCCGGCCAATCGAGAGATAGCCAGTGCCAAGTTATATGCATCCGAAATGCTTGCCAGAGTTACCGATGAAGCGCTGCAAATTTTTGGTGGCATGGGCTTAATGAGTGATTTGCCTATTGAACGGTTTTGGCGCGATGCAAGAGTTGAACGTATCTGGGATGGAACCTCTGAAATTCAACGGCACATTATCAGTCGTGAACTATTGCGACCGCTTGGTGCGTAACAGCCAGATGCTTAGTAGCAGGGTGCGTAACTGCTCGGTACTTACGAGATGATGCTTAGCAGAATTGTCTATGTCTAATCACGATCTGAGTCGATTGCTGCGGCCGAAGAGTATTGCTGTTGTCGGTGGTTCGTGGAGTCGCAGTGTCGTCGAGCAATGCGTGAGAATGCAGTATCAGGGTGATATCTGGCCTGTACATCCAACGCTTGATGAAGTTCATGGCTATAAGTGCTACCGATCAGTTGATGAATTGCCTGCTGCACCCGATGCAACTTTTATTGGCGTCAATAGACATCTGACTGTAGATCTTGTTAAGCGTTTATCGATGCGTGGTGCGGGTGGTGCTGTTTGCTTCGCATCCGGTTTTAGTGAGGCTGCTGCTGAAGATGAAGCAAGCGTTGAATTACAAAGCCAGCTGCTGAATGCGGCAACCGGTATGCCGATTATTGGTCCGAACTGCTACGGGCTAATTAACTATCTTGATGGTGCGTTGCTGTGGCCCGACCAGCACGGTGGTAAAAGAGTGCCGCATGGGGTGGCTATTATTACTCAGTCGTCGAATATAGCTATTAACATGACAATGCAGCGTCGTGGATTGCCAATAGCATATGTAATGACTGCAGGTAACCAGGCCAAAGTCAGTATTGCAGATATGGCGATGGCATTGCTTGACGATGAACGAGTAACCGCTATCGGGTTACATATAGAAGGCTTTGGCGATATCGAAGGGTTGCAGCAGCTGGCACACAAAGCTCGCAGCTGCGGAATTGCCCGTGGCCGTCATATTGGAATAGTGGTTATTAAGGCCGGTAAAACCGAACAATCGCAAACTGCAATGGTATCTCATACCAATTCACTGTCTGGTACTGATGCTGCAGCCAGCGCACTGATAGAACGGCTGGGCTTTGCACGGGTGAATTCAATACCGTCATTTCTTGAGACATTGAAAATATTGAATGCCTGCGGTCCATTGCCAGCTAACACAATTGCATCAATGAGCTGTTCCGGCGGTGAGGCGAGCCTGATGGCAGACGCTGTAGCGGCGCGTGACCTTGTCTACCCCGAGCTAAGTGAAAAACAAAAAACAGCTTTGCGTAAATCCCTCGGCCCGATGGTCGCACTTGCCAACCCGCTCGACTACCATACCTATATCTGGGGTGACTCAAATGCAATGACTGCAACGTTTACAGCCATGTTGCAAACCCCTGCGGCAATGACATTTCTGGTTATCGACTTTCCGCGTACGGATGTTTGTGAGGATGAGAGCTGGTGGGTGGCTGTTGATGCATTGCTGGCGGCACACGATACAACAGGTGCTTCGGTGGCGTTGCTGGCCACGTTACCTGAGAACTTGCCTGAAGAAGTTTGTGAACGCCTGATGCAGAAAAATATATGCGCGTTTGGTGGGGTTGAAGAGGCACTGGACGCCGTGGCTGCTTGTTCTTCTATCGGTCGCAGGCTCATAGAAAATGGAAAAAATCCACCGCCACCAATACTTCAGTCGAAGGTGGTACTAAGTGACACTGTTGTTGTTACCGAGTTTCAATCTAAACTGTTGTTGCGTGCAGCAGGTCTGCAGGTAGCATCTGCAGTAGAGGTCGTCACTGTTGCGGATGCAGTGACTGCGACCAGTGAAACCGGATACCCGTTGGTAGTAAAAGTCTCAGGCGTTGCACACAAGACAGAACAAGGTGGTGTGGTACTGAATGTTAAAACAGAAAGTGAGCTGCGAAAGCATGCAGCAAGGCTATTGCAAAACGCTGACCGGTTGTTGATTGAACCTTTTTATCAGGATGTAGTGGCTGAATTACTGGTCGGAATTGTTCGGGAGCCAGATGGCCTCTTTAAACTGACTATCGGTGCCGGCGGTGTCTTAACTGAGTTAATGAGGGATTCCACATCCATGCTTGTGCCGGTATCGGAAGAGCAGATATTGCAGCAGCTGGATAAACTTAAAATAGCAAAAGTGTTGCACGGCTACCGAGGGCAGGCGGGGGGACATATAGTCTCTATTGTGCAAGCAGTGCGTAAGCTGTGTGAGTGGGTTGAAGCTAATCAGGACACCATTGCGGAAGTGGAAATTAATCCGTTACTTTGTCTGCAAGATAGTACAGTCGTCGTTGATGCACTGATTACATCATCAGAATTATTACTGAAAAAGACAGAGAAATAGAAATAGGAAACAGCTATGACAGACACACCAGTTAAAACTCACCGCGACGGTCACATACTTGAAGTAATATTAGACCGGCCGAAAGCCAACGCTATTGATCTTGCGACAAGCCGGATCATGGGTGAAACCTTTATGGAGTTTCGCGATGATCCGGAGCTGCGTATCGCAATTCTTCGTGCCGAAGGTGATAAGTTCTTCTGTCCCGGTTGGGATTTAAAAGCCGCGGCAGATGGCGATGCTGTCGATGGTGATTACGGCATTGGTGGGTTTGGCGGTTTGCAGGAACTCGGCAATTTAAACAAGCCGGTTATATGTGCTGTAAATGGAATATGCTGTGGTGGCGGGCTTGAGCTTGCGTTGTCATGTGATTTGATTTTGGCGTCCAATACAGCGAGCTTCGCATTGCCTGAAATTCGCTCTGGTACCGTTGCTGATGCTGCATCGGTAAAATTGCCGAAACGCATTCCTTATCATGTGGCTATGGATCTGTTGTTAACCGGCCGTTGGTTTGATGCCGAAGAAGCAATGCGCTGGGGGTTGCTTAAAGAGATATGCGAGCCGGATCAGCTGCTCAGCAAAACCCGTGAGCTGGCGCAGTTGCTGGCATCCGGCCCGCCGTTGGTTTATGCCGCTATTAAAGAAGTGGTTCGCGAGGCGGAAGACATGAAGTTTCAGGACGCACTCAACCGAATTTCAAAGCGGCAGCTTGCATCAGTGGATAAGCTCTACAGCTCTGAAGATCAGCTTGAAGGTGCCAGGGCATTTGCTGAAAAGCGCGACCCTGTCTGGAAAGGCAGGTAGACTCCACGGTAGTCACAATCATTGTAGTTGAGGCTGCTTTGTAACTGGTCTCACTACACCTGCCCGAATCCAGTCTGAGGTAATTGCGAACAGTCGTTCGCAACCCACATTTATGCGTCTTCCTGTTTTATTCATATTCATCACGGTGGTGCTCGACTCCATGGGCATCGGCATCATTATGCCGGTAATGCCTGATCTGATTCGTGAGGTTGGTGATGTCAATCTAAGTCAGGCGGCGTTGTGGGGTGGCACGCTGACTGTTGTATATGCGATTAACCAGTTTATATTCTCACCTGCAGTTGGTGGTTTGTCTGATGCCTATGGCAGACGGCCTGTATTACTGGTGGCGCTTTTTGTTATGGCGGCTGACTATTTGATTATGGGCTTTGCTCAGTCGCTGTGGTTGTTGTTTGTCGGGCGTTTTATCGGTGGCATTACTGCCGCTACCCAGTCAACCGCTGCAGCGTTTATGGCAGACATCTCCACCAGTGAAGACAAAGCCAAAAACTTCGGACTACTGGGTGCGGCGTTTGGCATTGGTTTTATATTAGGGCCGATGATCGGTGGCTTGCTTGCCGAATACGGATCGCGTGCACCTTTTTTCGCAGCAGCTGCTATTGCGTTCGCCAATATGTTGTTCGGCTACTTTGTAATGCCAGAATCAGTAAGCGAGCAAACCAAACGTCCTTTTGATTGGCGGCGTGCTAATCCGTTCGGCGCGTTTCAGCAAATGAAAAAGCTGCCTGCTCTGATGCCGATGCTGCTGGTGTATCTGCTATTGAGCATTGCGTTTTTTGTATATCCGTCGATATGGGCGTTTTTTGGTCGTGCGCAGTTCAACTGGGATGCACGGATGGTTGGGTTGTCACTGGCGGCTTACGGCGTGGGCATTGCAATTATTCAGGGTGTATTGATCCGCCCGATACTTGCACGCTTTGGTGAGAAGCGAACTGCATTATTCGGTATGTGCATGCATCTGATGACATTTCTTATGTATCCGTTTATGACTCATACCTGGCATGTATTTGCCTATATGCCGATTAGTGTTTTTAGTGCGGTGGCGGTGCCCGCATTGCAGGGATTGATGAGCAATAGTGTGCCGGATAACGCACAAGGCGAGTTGCAGGGAGCGATGAGTTCACTGACGGCGATGGCAACGATTATCAGTCCGTTTGTGATGACCCGGGCTTTCAGCTACTTCACTGGCGATGAAGCGCCCGTATTTCTGCCTTCTGCACCTTTTTTATTGTCAGCTTTGTCAGTTGTTATTGCACTGGTGATATTCAGAAGATGGAAGCCTGCTGTGGCTTAATAATAGTGCTTCATGCTCTGTAATTAGCTGGAGCATGTCAACATAGTACAGCCGGGTTTGGTGGTTGCCCAGTCGGGCCGACGGACAGCGTATTGTGCCGCATCGGTCTGTTCATCATAAGGTGTTCGCAGAACCCTCATGATATCTTCCATGACGGAGAAGTCTCCGTTTTCGGCAGCATCTATCGCGTTAAGGGCCAGATAGTTTCGCAGTACATATGCCGGATTGGTCGCATTCATGGTTTTAATGCGTAGCTCTGGGTCTTCCTGTGCAATACGCTTTTGCCATTGCGTTATCCACTGCATGAAGCCGGCTTCTACGTCAGCGTTAAACTCGTCAGCTTTGTACAGGGATGGCAGCAATAACGACCGGATTTCTTTTTCGTCTGTATCAGGGGTTATATTCGCGAGTTGGCGGAAGAAGATTGTAAAGTCGGTAGCGGTCAGCTCCAGCATTGACCAGAGGGAGTCGTAAAGCTCGCTGTCAGATGATTGATATTCTGGCAGGCCAATTTTGTTCGCTTGTATTTTATTCCAGTTCTGCTCGAAGCTGTCACGATACTCCCCTAATACTTCTTCCAGTGGCTCTGTGTTTTCAAACAAAGGCACCAATGCGTTGGCAAGTTGATACAAATTCCATAGCGCAATCTGTGGCTGATTGCCATACGAGTACCTGCGCATGCTGTTGTCAACGTAGTTGGGTGTCCAGCGCGGATCGTATTCTTCGAGCCATCCGTAGGGACCATAGTCTATTGTTTGCCCTAGAATTGACATGTTGTCGGTATTCATAACAGCGTGCACAAACCCAACTCGCTGCCATTGTGCAACTGTGTTAGCAGTGGTCTGTAGAATTTCTCTGAACCACTGCTGATAAATATCAGAGTTACTTGTACCTGACTTTACTTTTCCGAGGTGAGCAAAGTCACGGTGAATAACGTAGTCGGCCAGTTGCTTTAAAAGATCTGTTTCTCTATAGGCTGCGTGAATTTCAAAGTTGCCAAAGCGAATAAATGAATGTGCAGCGCGACAAACAATGGCACCTTGCTCCATGGTGACATTGCCGTCGTAGAAAACATCACGTGCGATCGATTCACCGGTGGTGCACAAAGTTAGTGAGCGCGTGGTTGGAATGCCGAGGTGGTGAATTGCCTCTGCACACATGTACTCACGGATTGATGACCGCAGGACTGCAAATCCATCACCCTGTCTGGAGTAGGGAGTAGGGCCGGCTCCTTTTAATTGCAAGGTCCAGTGTTGTCCGCTTTTGTCTTTAATCTCGCCCAGTGAAATTGCACGCCCGTCGCCAAGCTGCCCGGCCCAGTTGCCGAACTGATGGCCGCCATAACGCATTGAATAGGGCATGCAGGTGTCGGCGACTGACGAACCTGTGAAAACCTGCGCTGCCTGCGGGTCTGATGCATCGATACCGAGTGCTTCAATCAATTCAGGGATGTAGCTTATTAACTTTGGCGCACGCGCAGGCGTTGGTTCGGTTTTCGACCAGACGGATTCAAAGACCTGACGCGGGTAGTTTTTCACGTCTGTCTCACCCGGCAATGCGGTGGTGAAATCAGTGTCGAGTTGCAGAGAGTTCAATGGCGTATGCTGCGGTGGCGATGTTGCAGTATACCTACTGGCAGAGGGCTAATAATACTAATCCTGTGGGGAATGATTTAGCGAAAAGTATTGGTGTAACGAAAATAGAGCGTGAAATTACGGCGCGCCATTTTCTATCTAAATAGTTGATATTAATGATGAAAATATATTTTCATTGTTTGTGGCGACTTGTCACTGTACATGAAGCGCAACATTTAGTTTACTAGTAGACCCCAAGATGACTATCAATTCAGAACCGGGCGAACAGATCTGGGCAGATTGATAGGAGAAGACATTGCTTTTTTTATTGAAGAAACTGGTTCAGGGCGTCGCTCCGGCAATGTTGCTGGTGATTGTTATTGCTGCTTTATTTCGAATGGTGCAGTCAGGACCTGCGATGGCTGATAGAGCGACTGCAGTTCCCGAGCCAGCGACAGCAGGTCCCGAGTCAGAGACACCTGGTCCGGCGGCTACGCAGTCAGTTCTTATAGAAGCGAAAGCCGTTTCTCCGGTCGATAGTTTGCCGGAAGCCTCACAAGAAACCGTGCAAGAGTCACCGCAAGTTCAGCCGCAATCTTTCAGTGCGGCGAGCGACAGTACGGAAAACAAAAAAAATGAAGTATGGCTGGAAATTGACGACGCGATATCAGGACTTAACGAGCTTGTTGGTGCTGAGATGTTTCTTGATGTCAAGCGGGGTGAGAAAGGACAGATGGAAGTTCTGCTTGATAACAGCTTTTGGAAGCGAGTCCGATACCAGACCAGAGTCGATCTTAAAACTGACATCAGTAATCTGTGGCACTTGTATGTCACTGAGTATGGTTATGCGGGCAACTCCGTTGTCTACTTCATTGATGAAAGCGACGGTAGTGTGATTGATATTTTTAGTCGATCTAACTAACTGAAATTATCTGTTTGCTACTTTTGAGTCTGAAGGTGAGCTGTACACTTCAATAACTGTTGCGGTGAGAATCAGCAAGCCTGCAAACCATTCGATCAGTGATATTGATTCACCTGCAAACAATGGCGCGCTGATTCCAGCCACCAGCACTTCTGACATCATCAACAGGCACACTCTGCCGGGTGACAGTATTTGTGCGATCCTTGTGGCTATGAAGATAGTCGGTAGAAAGAGCACTACGTAAAAACCGATAACAAACGGTGCTGCATCTATCCATTGTCTGAAGTCTGGCACTCTGAAATCAGAGTTACCTGCAGTGCTTAGTAATACCACGACGGCGATTACTGTGGCCCAGAAGTACTGTCCGGGTACCAGGTCTATGGCAGGGATTTCCGCTGATTTTTTGATAATGACGGTGCCGTAGCCCCAGAACAGACCTGATAGAAGGGCAAGCACATCTCCTCGATTAAGACCAGTTGCAATACCCGAATTATCCTTGCCTGCCAGTATCAGAAGAAGTCCGGCAAATCCTGTGATGATTGCGAGCCAACGCTTTACGTTAACTTCTTCTTTAAGAATTACCATGGCTAACAGCGTTGCCCAAATTGGGCTCATGTAAAACAATAAAGTGGTTCGCAGCACAGTGGTGTAGAGAATCGCGATCGCATAGAAAGCCATGCCACCGCCCAGGGCCAGCCCGACAACTGCCTTGGTTTTTAAGTTTTTAAAGAATAGTTTGCGCCGGTAAATAACCAGTGGCAGTAAAAACAGAAACGGAACAATGTTGATTGCAATGACAGCCCAGACACCTGAAATACCTGCGCCTTCTATGTGTCTCAGCGGCAGCCAGAAGATTCCCCACAATGCGGTTGCCAGAAACAGAGTAATGCTGGCAGTTAGCTGGGAGTTTGATTTCAATGCAGTTGCGTCATTGTGAAAAGACTACAGGCGGGTAATCAGTTTATCGGTAACTTCGTGGTGTCCACAATGTCTTCCATAACAAAGCTTGCCGAGATATCCGAGATAGGCACCTGGGCTATAAGTCGCTGGTAAAAATTGTCGTAGCTTTTTACATCTCGAACTCGAACTCGCAGCACATAGTCGAGGTCGCCGGTCATGCGATGAGCGCCGATAATTTCGGGTGTTGATTTAACGGCGGCTTCGAATTTTGTCAGCCAGTCAGGTCCGTGCTGGTTGGTTCTTATCAATACAAAGACAGACAAACCCAGACCGACCGATTCGGGATCAACCAGCGCCACGCGCGATTGAATGACTCCGGATTTTTCCATTTGTCGAACCCGCCGCCAGCATGCGTTTCGGGATAAGTTCACCCGCTCAGACAAGGCGTCCATGCTGATGGATGCGTCTTTTTGGAGCTCCATCAGGATGGCTTGGTCATAATTGTCCAGTGTTTCGCTCATTTATGGGATGATATCCCATAAATAAGCAATATCAAACAAAATATGGGACAAATTCGCGGAATTTAGATGGCAATCTAGGTGTCAGAGTTGTGTAATCAGGAGAATAATTATGCCAGCCAATACTTCAGTTCAGGGTTTCCTCAAAACCTGCCGCGACCATCCGGCGCAAGTCAACGAAACCTACTTCCAGCATATGTGCTTTGCCGGACGAATGTCCGCTCGTTTGTTTAAGGCGGCTGCGGCAGCGCTGCTTCACTCGATTGTACCTGGCTGGTGTGAGACTACTGCCAGTCGGGAAATCTGCGCTATGCACAATGAGATCACTCAGCGCAATGACAAGGCGGATTGAGCGCCCATCAGTCACGATTCAATGTCACATTCAACGTGAGTTGGGTAATGACCGGCACCTTGCGGTGCCGGGCAGAGCCATCTTATGCAGCTTTAGGTGTTCTTCTTCTCTGTAGCCAGTAGACAAGTCCTAAGAGAAGTATCGCAGGCAGATAAAAGATTTCTTTTGGCATTCTGGAGGCAGGCTTCTTGATCTCTGAAATCTGCACGGGATCATCTGCATAAAAGTCAAACAGATTGCCAATTAACTCAAAGTACGGCGTGCCAACCAATGGTTCGTCGATAATCGCGATTCCGTCTTCAAGGCGTACATCCAACCCTGCAGTTCGCAATCTTTCTGCGGCTTCTTTTGGTTCACCGAGTGGCACGAGCAAGGTGGTGGAGTCTTCTTCACCTGTGTTGAAGTTGGGGCCACTGACCACGAAAGTTGCAGTACCATTTGGTGTTACATCACCGACGACTTCATAGACTTTGCCTCCTTCTTCACTGGTATAAGGAGGTTGCACTCGATCGAGCCAGTAGCCTGGTCTGAATAAAGTGAACGCTACCAGCAGCAGGATTGCAGATTCCCATATGCGGTTTTTAGTTAGAAACCATCCCTGTGTTGCCGAGGCGAACAGCATCATTGCAATCACCGCGACAATGAAAATAAATATCGCCTTGTACC
>CAYPDN010000102.1:4189-11199 GCA_964409445.1 uncultured Granulosicoccaceae bacterium | reverse complement strand
TTTTAAGAAGTAAGCGCATGGGATGCAGCCGCATCCCATGCAATCCACAACCTCTCAGAGACAGCAGATCACTGATCTGTATGGGTCCCTGACTCTACCGCCTTCGTATCCCATGACAGTAAGAACTGCTGAAATACTGGTAGCGATTATTCTCGCCTTATGTTCGATAGGCCTGATGGTCAAAAGTGCTGAACTCAACATCGGCTGGATTGAAGGCCGGGGACCGGGCTCTGGTGCCTGGCCGTTTTGGCTATCGACAGGGATGTTGCTTTGTTGTCTCTGGACTATTGTTCGCTGGTTCAGGAAAATCACCCCTGAATCTGTTTCGACTGAAACTTATATAAGCCGCGATACTGCGCTGGTTGTGGGTACATCGGCTTTCTCGATTCTGGCATTGCTGGTGATGACGCAATGGGCAGGTATCTATATCGCCTTGCCTGTATTCCTGTTTTTTTACCTCAAATTTATCGGCCATCATAGCTGGCCTTTAACGTTGTCTCTGGTGATTTGTGTTCCTGTTTTTATCTTTTGTTTGTTTGAATGGGCATTGAAAATACCGTTGCCCAAAGCGTTTACCGAAGAGTGGTTTTACCCGGTTTACGATCTGATCTATGCACAAAATGCTTCTGAACGAGTGTTGTCTATGAAAGCACCTATGGTAGGTATACCTGCACTGTTGCTTGTTGTTGTCATTGGCTACTGGATCGCGCGGTATTTTTCCAGACGTAAAAATCAAACGCAGCCCGTAAATCAGGAGGTGAGTTAGACATGGACGCTATATTGTCACTACTGGGTGCCGGTTTGCTGGAAGCGATGCAACCGCTAAACCTCACAATGATCATTATTGGCTGTACTGTGGGCTTGCTGGTTGGTGCTATGCCGGGGCTGGGTTCAGTCAATGGTGTTGCCATTCTGCTACCAATTACTTTTCTTGTACCTCCCACTGCGGCCATTATTTTTCTCGCTGCCATTTATTACGGTGCGATGTATGGGGGTGCGATAAGTTCGATAACCTTAGGCATACCCGGTGCGTCGACCGCGGTCGCAACAGTGTTTGACGGGCGTCCGCTGGCGCAACAAGGCAAAGCGGATAAAGCATTGACCGCAGCAGCCGTGGCTTCGTTTATCGGCGGCACCATCTCGGTTGTGCTCTTTACTTTATTTGCGCCGCCACTCGCCGCATTTGCTTTAAAGTTCGGACCGCCGGAAGAATTTGCTTTGATGATGCTCGCCTTTGCAACGTTCATCGGCTTGGGTGGTGATGATATTCCTAAAACTATTTTTTCGATTCTGATTGGTCTGGTACTCGCAACCATTGGTCTCGACATTATCTCCGGTAAACCCAGATTAATATTTGGTGATATCTCAGGCTTCCTGCACGGTATTAACTTCCTGGTGCTCGCAATTGGCATATATGGCATCGGAGAAATGTTATGGACGCTTGAATCCACGCAGGGCAAAGTCTCTGTGCACAAAGTGAAAATGTCCTTCAAGACTTTGCTTGGCAATCTAAAGGATGTCAAAACCTATATTGGCACGACGACACTTGGCTCCGTGCTTGGATACTTTGTTGGTACTCTGCCGGCAGCTGGTGCTACACCGGCATCGTTAATGTCTTATGGTCTGGCAAAAACCTTTTCCAAAGATCCTGAAAGTTTTGGTAAAGGAAAAGTAGCGGGGGTAGCCGCTCCTGAAGCTGCAAACAACGCGGCTTCCACAGGATCCATGCTGCCTATGCTTACACTGGGAATACCCGGTTCACCGACCACCGCGATACTGCTTGGTGGAATGATTATCTGGGGTCTGCGTCCCGGGCCGTTGTTGTTTAGTGAACATCCTGATTTTGTCTGGGGTTTGATAGGGTCGTTGTATATAGCCAATGCAGCAACGCTTGTTATCAATCTGGCTTTTATTCCGCTCTTCGTAAGAGTACTGACCATGCCGTTCACCGTACTGGCACCGATCATATACATACTGTGTGTAGTGGGTGGCTATGCACCGACGCAAACGATGCATGATGTTTGGCTGATGTTTGTATTTGGTGTTGTCGGGTATCTGCTTCGAAAATTAAACTACCCGGTTGCACCCGCAGTGCTGGCCATTGTGCTTGGGCCGCTCGCAGAGCGTTCCATGCGCCAGTCGTTGCTGGCGTCACAGGGTGATTTTACAACGTTCTTTACTCGCCCTATCAGTGGCACCTGTATGCTTATCGCTTTATTGTTAATATGTTACCCGTTGTTCCAGAAAATGCGTTCTAAAAAAGCATAATAGAAGAGAAGTTGCTCGCCCGATAAGTTATTTGTATGACAAGGTTAGGGAGCTATGAGCGAAAGTATTACATTGATGCCAGTGGCTCAGGATGAGGGGCTAAAGGATAAAGTATTTGAAGCTCTGCGTGAGGCAGTGGTTTCAATAGATCTTTATGCTGATAAAGAGCCGCCAAAGCTAGATGAGAGAAAGTTAGCGCAGGACCTTGGGGTTAGTCGAACGCCGGTGCGGGAGGCCTTGTCCAGACTGGAGCAGGAGGGGCTGGTCAAAAATATTCCACGGCGTGGTACCTTTGTAGTTCGCAAAACTCGCTCAGAAATTATTCAGGTCATACAAGTATGGGCGGCATTGGAATCAATGGCTGCGCGGTTGGTTACTGAATTAGCGTCTGATAAAGATCTGAGTCTGTTCAAAAAAGAGTGTGAACCCTACTACAACGATAATGGTGACGCTCCGATAGATGAATATTCTGAACAGAATATAAAATTTCATCAGCGGATTATTGAACTCAGTGGCAATGCGTATCTGATCGACACCGCAAGGCGATCTTTCCTGCATATGTATGCTATTCGTGCATCTACCATCAAGCATCAAGATCGCAAACTACAGTCGATGATTGATCATCGATTAATTATCGATGCACTTGTTAGTCGAAAAACCGAGGTTGCAGAGATTCTGGTGCGTGAACATGCACTGAAGCTGGCTGAGCATGTTCGATTGCATGTGGATTTTCTCGCGTAGGTACTGGATTCTGGTGCGTTGATAAATTTGCATTAGTGCACCCCGCCCGGGTTGCTGATCGCAGATCTGCACTCAACGCGTTAATTTGGCGACCATTCCAATCTGTGGGAACAATACACGTTGTGCCTGCGAAGCTTTTTATTGCACAGTTGTTTCCGCTGTGCACTAATATGCATTCGATGACCCGTGAGAGATTCTGTGGATTGCACTAATCTGCGAGATAATTCGCTGCTTAAATTGTCGGCCTGTTACTTACGATAAGTCGCTATTTTTTACTGGGAAGCCTGGAAGATAATCAATGTGGTTTGGAAAGCTCCCTGTAGAGCAATGTGCGGGCTGCGTGCTTGCACACAGTATTAAAGTTGCTGAAAAGCGGATTCCCAAAGGTACCTTGCTAGATGACGGTTTGATCCTGCGACTAACCCAAAATGGCATTTCCCACCTGGTAGTAGCGCGAACCGACGAAAATGATATCAGTGAGAATGAGGCGGCGAGTCAGATAGCCGCTGCTGCCATTGAGGATAGTGATGGAGTGAGGACGGACAAGGCTCACACCGGCAGAATGAATATCTATGCGGCTTGTGATGGATTGCTGAGCTTTCGTACGGAGGCGGTGGTGGCTGCCAATAGTGTCTGTGAAGACATTACCTTGTCTGTGGTGTCGCCCAATCAATGGGTGCTTACCGGGAGAATGATTGCGTCAGCCAAAATTATACCCTATGCAGTTGATGCAGATGACCTTAACAATGCCGTCAAATTGCTGGGTGATGCTGCGCTGCGTGTGATTAAAGCTCGTCCGGGCGAAGCAGTTTTAATACAGACCATGCTGCCATCACTCAAAGCAACAGCGCTTGATAAAACAAAAATGGTTACCGAGCAGCGACTGCAATCAAGATCAATGAATTTGTCGCAGGAGTTTCGATGTGAACATACCCCGGAAGCGTTGGTTAAATGCCTTAAACAATCGGTTGCTATTGAACCTGATCTAATTCTTATCGTTGGCGCATCTGCAATCAGTGATCGCAAAGATGTTCTACCAGCAGCGGTGGAGCTATGTGGCGGTAGTGTGCAACGTGTGGGCATACCGGTAGACCCGGGTAATTTATTAATGCTGGCGCAACACGGCGACACTCAGATTTTAGGCCTGCCCGGTTGCGCCAGGTCACCCAAGCACAACGGTTTTGATTTGCTGCTGGATAGAATGGTATGCGATTTACCCATAACCGATCAATGGCTTAACAGTTTGTGTATTGGTGGTTTACTTGATGAAGTGCATAGCAGGCCGCAACCCAGAGTTGCAGCGGGTGGTGAACAACGTATTGCGGCGTTGATTCTTGCTGCGGGTTCTTCCCAACGTGCCGGTAACGAGAATAAACTTCTGCACGAAATTGATGGCAAGGCGATGCTTTGCGCCGTTATTGAATCAGTACAAGCCAGTGCAGTTACCACTAGTTTATTGGTGACTGGTCATCAGGCGAGTGAGGTGGAAAAATCTATTCAGAAATACGCTATTGAAACCCGCTACTGTGCCAATTACGCGAGTGGCATGGCACATTCAATTGCAACGGGTATATCTGCTTTGCAAAGTCATGATGCCGTACTCGTGTGTCTGGGCGATATGCCGCATATTAACAGCGAGGTGATTGACCAGATTATCTCGGCAGGCAAAGACGGGATTATCGATAAAATATTTATACCTGTCTGTGACGGGCAACGTGGTAACCCGGTTATGATTGGCCGTTCGTTTTTTGATGCGTTGCTACAGAATGAGGGGGATGTCGGGGCGCGTTATCTGATTCAGCAGTACCCTGAGAAAATAACAGAAGTTGAAATAGTTTCTGATTCCGTGTTGCGTGATTATGATACCCCTGAGGCGTTGCAGCAGTTACATAAATAGTCATGCAATCTATTCGTTTTATTTTGTTATTTCTCGCGTTGTCGCTGCCGGCGTTGGCGCATGGTAAAGGAGTCACCGTAGCGGCAGCCTCCTCATTGCAATTTTTATTGCGTGAGCTTGCGGTGGAGTATGAACGCTTAACTTCACTGCCTGCACCTAAGCTTGTGTTTGGTTCGTCGGGTAATTTGTATCGCCAGATTGTACAGGGAGCGCCGTTTGATCTATTTATCTCAGCGCGCAGCGAACTGATTACGGAGTTGAACCAGGCTGGTTTAAGTGTCGATGCGGGGGAGCGCATTGGTACTGGAAGGCTTGTGTTGCTTTACGGGGAAGATGTTTCATCAGTTACAGGTCTCGCCGACGTAGTTAAATTCGAAGTAATACAGAACGAAACAAAACTTGCCATCGCTAATCCGAGGCATGCGCCTTATGGCCAGGCCGCCAGGCAAGCGCTACAGTCGCTTAATCTATGGGATGAGGCCAGTCGCTTTGTAGTCAACGGCGAGCAAGTATCGCAAGCTGCGCAATTTGTTGTCAGCGGATCTGTTCCCTATGGTCTTGTGTCACTGACACTTGCGCTTGCACCAACCGTGGCGTCGTCAAGCGAGTATGTTTTGGTTGATGAAAACCTGCATGAACCTATTGAGCTGCAGATGGTACGCATTACGGAAGAGAATAAAGCGGCGCTGAGATTTTATAATTTTGTTATGCAAAACCCTGCAACAGATGAAATCTTTAAACGTTACGGGTTGCGTTGAATTGTTGCGGCAATTTTGTCTGATCGCTCAGAAAGATAATAAACCACTGCAATAGATAGCAAAGATATGACTAACAGCGATGCAGACATTAAAGCAGCTGAGCGATTGTCAAATGCCTGAACACTGTCATAAATTGAAATTGCTATTGTACGGGTTTCTTCAGGAATGTTACCGCCAACCATTAACACGACACCGAATTCCCCTAGTGTATGGGCAAACACAAGTACTGCAGCACCAAGCAAGCCCGGCCAGATCAATGGCAATTCAATAGAGAAAAACTGCTGCCATCGATTTAAACCACAACAGGCGGCTGCATCGAGCACATCCCTGCCAATTTGTTCAAACGCCCGTTTAAGCGGTTGTATCGCGAACGGCAAATTAAAAATCATGGATGCTATCAAAAGCCCTTCAAAGCTGAATGCGAGACTTTTACCAGTTAACGATTGATACCAGGCCCCTGTAGATGATGTCTGGCTAAATGTTGCTAACAGATAATAGCCAAGTACAGTTGGTGGCAGAACTAATGGAAGTGCCAGCAGTGCCTGTACCAGCGAGCGGCCGGTAAAATCTGTCATTGCAAGCCATCTGCCCAGTAGTACACCCAGTGGCATTAACAGTAGTAATGTCCAGAGAGATAATTTCAACGAGAGATTAAATGCCGACCAATCCATAAGCTTTTAGGAAAACTCCTGTCTGATTTTTTCACCATGCTGATCGAGGAATGGTACGGCCGGAATGTTGGTATTAGATTCATCTCTGCCGTCGGGAGCCAGTAAATCAACTGGTCCGGACTGACTGTTAACTGTCAGGTATTTATTTTGCGGATGATTAATTAAATCATCCAGATCAGATAACCGCCCATAAGCAATGCCAGCTTTTTCGAGCAGGGCGATATTGCTATCCCGATCGCGTTTCGCAAAAGCGGCTGCGACTGTGCTGTCGACGGTACTTCGGTTAGCTACCCGGTCTGTGTTGTTGGCAAATCCATCAGCAATGGCGAGATCCGGATTATCCAGCACTTCGCTACACAAGTTTGACCATTCTCTTTCGTTCTGAACAGATATAAGGAGGAACTTGTCATCGGCACAAGGGTAAGCACCATAGGGTGCAATGGTCGGGTGCTTTAGTCCCTGTCGACCCGGGTCGCGATTGCCGTACCTGTATTGTAAGTAGGGTACATTCATCCAGTCTGCCAATGCATGATAGAGCGATACGTTAATAACTCTGCCGCGTTTGTTCTGGTCGCGTTCGCGAGCGAATAATGCCTGCAGAATGGACTGATACGCCGTCATGCCTGCTGCAATATCACAAACAGAAACGCCAACTCTTGCCGGGCCGTCGGGGGT
>CAYPDN010000102.1:2883-4089 GCA_964409445.1 uncultured Granulosicoccaceae bacterium | reverse complement strand
TGTTTTAAGTCGATGCAAATTGACTCTTTGCCATGATTGAGCCAGACGAAGTATGCGCTGTCACCGTTGACCAGTGAATCGTAGCGTCTGGCAAAGTCACCTTCTGGTCGCTCGACTTTTATCACCCGTGCGCCCGCCTGAGCCAGCCTGCCCGAGGCATAGGGTGCTGCTACTGCCTGTTCGATACTGACTACGGTGATACCTTCAAGATCATGCATTGGATGCGACGTGTTCATTTGGCTGGTGAGCCTCAATGGTAAGGCTGTGGATAGATCATGTCTAACGGCGGGCGTCTTGAATTTGGAACTAAATATATTTGTCCGCCAGTTACGCTACTGGCAGAGTCTGAAAATTGGTATTCTTGCTGATCCGCAGATGGCAATGAGCGGGTTTTGGCTTAATCGAGGTGCAGGCAATGTACGAATTTACCTATCGAAAATCTGAATCAATAATTGAGGCGGCATCTATGTTCAATGCCTCTGAAGATGCCAGGTACCTTGCCGGTGGCATGACGTTGCTGCCGACTATGAAACAGCGTCTTGCAGCACCTGAGATTCTGATAGACCTCAATGGCATTAATTCTCTTCGCGGTATTGAAAAACACGATGATGTCATTGTGATTGGGGCGTTAACCACACACGCTCAGGTGGCAGCATCCGCTTTGGTGCAGAACAATATCCCGGCACTTGCAGAGCTTGCATCTGTTATTGGTGATCCGCAGGTTAGAAACCGGGGCACACTCGGGGGATCGGTTGCAAACTCCGACCCTGCGGCTGACTACCCAGCCGCATTACTTGGGTTGAATGCAACGATACAAACTAACAGGCGCTCGATCGCCGCTGATGAGTTTTTTATTGATATCTTTGAAACTGCGCTCGAAGACGATGAGTTAATAACAACCGTTAGCTTTCCCATCCCCGATCGTGCGGCCTATTGTAAGTTCCCGAACCCGGCTTCCGGTTATGCAACTGTCGGGGTGTTTGTGGTTTGTAATAGGCCGGGTACTTCGCAACAGGATGTCCGTGTTGCAGTTACCGGTGCTGCAGGCTGTGTATTCAGGGAAGAGTCCATGGAAGCGGCACTACGGAGTAACTTTAGCGTTGATAGTCTCGCAGACATTGAAATTGATGCTGACGAATTTAATGAAGACATACATGCCAGCGCATCCTACCGTGCACATTTAGTTGGTGTGATGGCGCGCAGAGC
>CAYPDN010000102.1:0-2783 GCA_964409445.1 uncultured Granulosicoccaceae bacterium | reverse complement strand
GGTGCCATTCGCTGTGGTGGTGATTTATGGTTTGACTCTGCCAGCGGTACCTATATACCGGCCCGACAGAGACGTGTCGGTTATGTGTTTCAGCAGCATGCATTGTTTCCACATTTGACTGCCAGACAGAATGTGGAGCAGGCGTTACGTCATTTGCCAGCGTCTAAAAGAAGATCTCGCGCGTCGCACTGGTTGCAACGTGTAAATTTAGCGGGGCTTGAACATCGTCGACCGGCGCAGTTGTCTGGTGGGCAACAACAGCGCGTTGGTCTGGCCAGAGCATTAGCGCGTGAGCCATCGGTATTGTTACTTGATGAACCTTTTTCATCCGTAGACAGTGCTACGCGTGATCGACTTTATACAGAGCTTGCAGCGTTGCGGCGCAACCTTGAAATACCTACTGTGTTAGTCACACACGATCTTCAGGAAGCGACGATTCTTTCAGATCGACTGTGCATGCTTTCTAAAGGAACAACTTTGCAGTCCGGTTCTGTGCAACAAGTAACTACGCAACCGGCATCTGTTCTTGTAGCGCGGCTGGTAGGACTAAAAAATGTGTTTCGCGCAACGGTAGTTGATGTCAGCGACACAGCTGCAGTGATTGAGTGGCGTGGTCAAAAATTGGTTGTCACTCAAAATAGCGGGTTCAGGCAAGGTGATGCAGTGCATTGGTGTATTCCCCAGTCGCATGTGGTGTTACATCGGCAGTCTCGCCCTTCGAATGGAGTGCGGGAAAACCCTGTGGCTGGACGTGTTTCTGAAGTATTGCGAATGGGGGACAATGCGTTAGTTGGTGTGCAGCTCGGCAACCCTGATAAACCACCGGTTTATCTATCTGTACCATTGCATGTTGCCGAGCGCAATGCGGTTGCTGTTGGCTTGCAGGTTAGCTTTTCTTTGTTGGCCGACAGCATCCATCTGATGGTTCCTGATCGTCTTGGTCGAAGCAGAAAATAGCAATAACAAAAAACCCCGCTAATGCGGGGTTTATAATGAATACCTTACTAATTTATGTCTTACTTAAAAATTCTTACTTAAGTAGATGCCAGTCGTGAAGCGACATTTTCCCAGTTAACCAGATTGTCCATAAAATTGCTTAGGTAATCAGGACGCTTGTTGCGGTAGTCAATATAGTACGAGTGTTCCCATACATCGCAACCAAGCAACGCAGTCTGGCCAAAGCAGAGTGGGTTAACACCGTTTTCAGTTTTAGTGACTTTTAAAGTGCCGTCGGTATCGACGACCAGCCAGCACCAGCCTGAACCAAACTGACCTGCACCAGCAGCGCTGAAGTCTGCTTTGAATTTGTCGACCGAACCAAAGGCGTCTTTGATTCTCGATTCAAGCTCCGAAGGCATCTTCTGGCCACCTGGACCCATCATTTCCCAGAACTGTGTGTGATTCCAGTGCTGCGATGCGTTGTTGAAAATTCCGTTCTGGGCAACAGCGCTTTTGTCATAGGTGCCAGTGATGATGTCTTCAAGGGATTTGCCTTCCCACTCTGTGCCGGCAATCAATTTGTTGCCATTGACTACATAGGCGTTGTGGTGCAGGTCGTGATGAAACTCGAGAGTTTCCTTGGACATGCCGTTGGAGGCTAGCGCATCGTGCGCATACGGGAGATCGGGTAGTTCGAAAGCCATGTTGGTTACTCTCTTGGGTTGCCTGAAGGTGGGATGATTTTAAACGATTTAACGCCGGCTGGATACGATCAGAATCGTCGTGCGACAACACCTGCACCTGGCGTCTGGGGTAGACTGGTGGTTTTTGGTGGATCCCATGAAGTCGGTCTGGCTTTTCGGCTATGGCTCGCTAATCTGGCGGCCTGATTTTGAATTTCTCTCAAGCCGGATTGCGTGGGTAGACGGATGGTCCCGGCGATTTTGGCAGGGCTCGCACGATCACCGCGGCGTTCCGGAAGCACCTGGTCGGGTAGTGACGCTAATCCCGGTACCTGGTGCGCGATGTGGTGGGATGGCGTTTGAAATTGATGCCATTCTTGGCAAAGAGATTTTTAGCAAACTCGATTATCGCGAGAAGAACGGCTATCAACGTTGTCAGGCACCATTAGTGTTTGATGGCGCGGCGCGACAAGACTCGAGCACAGCCAGCGCGGGAGTCGAAGGAATTTTTTATGTAGCCAGCGAGAGCAACCCGGCGTTTCTGGGTCCGGCAAGCGCCGCCGATATCGCCAGACAAATCAGCCAGTCACACGGGCCGAGTGGTCCGAATGACGAGTACCTGCGAAACCTGGCAATGGCATTGCGCCAGCATGGGATTGCAGATGATCATGTGTTTGAGATTGAGGCAGAACTAAACAGGTTGCCTTAGCGTGCGGGTAACGCATTGGCGGTGTTGTGCAGGCACTGCCGAGTTGACGGTTATCTTCGGTTTATATTGCGCTTTGCAAGGTTATACCGGCGTAGATTGATACCGGTTAGCTGCATTTTTTCCAGTGCGCTTAAGGCCGCGAAACGAGCGGATTTTTTATCGTCTGTGTTTTCTGCAAGCGCCAGCAAGCCGGTAATCATATCGGCATCGGGGTTTCTAATATTTTTAATCGCGAAGGCCGCACGAGATCTGACTGCTGCATCAGAGTCGGTTAACCCACGTGACAAAGACTCACGGGCTACCGCAGAGTTTTTATCCCATCTGCCGATCAAAGCCAGGCTTTGCCCACGGACTTTTGGATCATAGTGATTGGCAAGGTTACCGAGGTTATCGTTTAGCAGCTGCCGCTGATCCGGGGTTGCGGCGCGTGCAGGTGTTGCCAGAACATTCAT
>CAYPDN010000101.1:5186-11215 GCA_964409445.1 uncultured Granulosicoccaceae bacterium | reverse complement strand
GGTTACCTGATCGCCAGTGGATTGTTACCGCTGCTGATCATTGTTGATCTGGTATTGGGTTCAATTTATGGCGGTGTAACCGGTATCACCGAAGCGGCGGCGATGGGTGTGGTAGTTACGTTACTATTGATCTTCATTCGCAGCGAGTTAAACACAACTCTGGTACTGGAAGCGCTGCAACAAACTTTTGTTTCGGTTGGCTCGATATTGTGGGTAACCTTTGGCGCGACTGTCCTGGCGGGTGCCTTTACACTGGCCGGTGGCGGGAAGTTTGTAGCCGACTCAATCGTCGCCCTTGCTCTGGCCCCGATCACAGTTGTCATTGTCATGATGCTGATTTTCTTTGTACTGGGTATGTTCATGGACTGGATCGGAGTAGTACTGATGACCATGCCGGTATTTCTGCCAATAGTGATACGACTGGATTATGATCCAATCTGGTTCGGGGTCTTGTTTAGTGTCAATATGCAGATGGCTTTCCTGACACCACCTTTCGGCTCCGCAGCGTTTTACCTGAAAAGCGTTGCCCCAGCCGATATAGACCTGCTGACAATCTATCGTTCGTTCATCCCGTTTATAGTAATCCAGTGCCTGATACTCGGGATACTAATGGCTTTTCCTTCTATTTCGTTGTTCCTGGTCAGGTAAAAACTGTCAGCTGGAAAAATGTCTGAGGCGTAAATAGCATTCCACCGTCTCTATAACTGTTCCCATCTAAGCTTAAAGATAGCGGCTAAAGGCTAATCCTACACACTGCTGACAATACTGACTGAGTGAACTACCACTTCATCGTTAGCTGCACAGGTTAAAAACGAAACATAACCGATAGGAATAATAGTTCGATATTGTATTCTGCCAGCCGAATTACCATTAGGGCATCAGTAGTCTTTTGAACAACACATCGCCTGATAATAAATAGTTCAAAGCTATACTTGGCTGGTCGTTGTTTTCTCGAGCTCTGCCTGCCATGTCGGTTAAACTAAGTTGAAATGATTTCGGAAGGCTTGCTTCCAGAACGTGTGTCTTAGGAGGTTGTATCCGAAATGCAAGGTGACCAACAAGCAACTGGTGTGACATCAGAATCGTTAAGCACGGCGGTGTTATTCGAATCTGCAAAATCCATGACCAGATGCAAAACTCTGCCTGATTTGCTGAAAAAATTCGCATCCCTGATGTTGCAGACGTCTAAAGCGCAGCGGTTGGTGATATTGCTGCTAGATACGAACAGTGTATGGAACATACGTGTCGCCGCCTCTGCTGTTGAAACTCAATTAATTGAACTGCCACTCACGGACTCACAAGAACTCCCAATCGAGTTAATCCAGTCGGTATCGCAAAACCAGATAATCTGGACTGATCGCGATTTACATACTTCAGCAATCTCCTCAGCATACTTTGACAAGTTTCCAATTAAAAGTGCGCTTTGCCTGCCTTTCACCTGCCAATCAAAAACAGTCGGTGTAGCGTATCTTGAGCATCGAATGTTAAAGGGGCTTTTCTGTCGCGATCGTATCGCTGCATTGGAATTCCTGAGTATGCAAGCAACTGTTCTGATCGAAAACAAGCACCCGCTATTTCTTAATGCAGTTATCGAAAACGCTACGATGAGACATCGACTTAGACAGCTGCACGATCGTGATGCGGTCAGACACTTTTAACAATATTTCTTAGGAACCGACGTGCGATACCTTCCTTCTTTAGTTGTTTTCATCGTCCTTTGTGCTGGTTGGGTTATAACAGACCACGCTCATCTTAAAAAACTGGAAACAGAAAAACGCGATGCAGCGTCGCGCATTCTCCGCAGTATTCAAACGCAGATAGATACCAATATTGCACAAACGCTGCGAGCGTCACGTGGACTGGCGGCGAAAATCGATCGGGCTTTTGAGATCGACCAACCCGCTTTTGAATCATTCATTCAGAATAACTACAGCGGACCTGCCAATATATCGCGAGTTGAACTAGCTCCGGGTTTTGTGACCCAATATGTTTATCCAATGGCAGGCAATGAAAGTTACATAGGCAGCAGCCCACTACGAGCCTCCCCTACCGAAGAATCGCAACTTGTCAGCGATGTCAAACGCGGTTTTCCTTCCTTGTCCAAAATTCAGGTAGACAGTTACGGCGCAGCAGAACTCCAGGTTAGATCAGAAATAAGAGAAGTGATAGAACAGAAGGTGGTCTCTAATGGTTTGCTGCATCTGGTGGTAGAATTTGATCTGGTTGTTGATGATCCGATTGAAGAACTACCTGCTGGAGAAATAGAATTTTTATTTCTGGTAAGAGCTCCAGGCGAACCCTCACCAGAATTACCACAAGACTGGAGTATTGCTCCGGTCGGATTCGAACCAATTAGCTACAACATGCGCTATCCACCCGGTGATATCCTGTTATACGCAAAGTCGGTTAACGGTTGGCGTCCAGCGCTTTCAGAAACAATCAATCATCGACTGCGCAATGGATTATTTAGTTTGTTACTTCTGCTGCCAGTAGTTCTGGCTAACTGGTTTGCAATATCACGTGGCTATACACGCGTTGATCTGTCACAAACACGTCAACAAATGAGCGGTCTTCTCAGAACTCTTCCGGGCGCCGCATTCACCTACACCAACCCTCCAAACAGTGAGTTACCCTCCAAGAAAGATGAAGTCCGCTTTCTTAACCCTAAATCCTGTATGGAAATATTCGGTGTTGAAGCTAATATCGCAGAAGCTAATGTTTCAACCCTTTGGGAAATCATTGAATCACCAGAAATTGCAAATAGAGTAGCGCGTGCATTGTCTGCATCAAAGAAGTTGTTAATAACATTTGACGAAACATGGCCAATTATTACGCCAGAGGGTGAATCGAGGTGGCTTCAATGCAGAGCGCATCCTACACGCCTGAAAAATGGTTCTATCCAATGGTCCGCACTTGTTCTTGATTTCACAGAAACTGTTAATCGTGATATCGATCTGGAGGAACAACGAGAGCTGGCATTTCGCGCACAAAAGCACGAAGCCATAGGACAACTGACTGGCGGTGTCGCACATGACTTTAATAATTTACTCGCAGCAATTCTCGCAAATCTTGAACTGGTTTTAACGCAAAAACTCTCCCCTATGCAACGTGAAAGTCTGAATGCCGCAATCGACGCCAGCCAACGGGGAGCTGATCTCACAAGCAATATGCTGTCGTTTGCAAAGCAGGCTCGACTAAAACCTGAAACGTTTAACCTTAATGATGTAGTAACGACCGCCCAGAGCCTAATAGAAAGAACACTGCCAGCCTCATTAGGCGTATCGCTAAATTTAAACGACAGTCTCAACAATGTTTCTGTTGACCGTGGCTCAACTGAAAGCGCTCTTCTTAATCTTATTTTGAATGCTCGTGATGCAATGGATGACCGGGGACAACTAACGATTAGTACATCAACAGTAATGATTCACGAAAATGATGTTGATCCACAGCTCAGTGAACTATCAGCGGGGGTTTATACTGTGCTCTCTGTCAGCGACACCGGCCCTGGCATTCCACCCGAGCACCTAAAATATATTTTTGAACCTTTCTATACAACTAAAGCACCGGGTAAAGGTTCCGGGCTTGGACTGTCAATGATTATGGGATTTATGCAACAGTCTGGAGGAGCAGTTGTAGTAGAATGTCAAAATGGCACAACCATCAGTCTTTATTTTCCTACTGTCAATTCGAATCATCCTTCACCTTTCCCACAAAAAGAAAAAACGGCTGTAATTTCAACAGATGCAAGAATATTATTTGCAGAAGATGAATCGACAGTACGTGAAGCGCTAACGCGAATACTGTCAATGAGCGGATATCAGGTAACCTCTGCATCATCCGGAGACGAAGCGCTCGAAATTTTCCGTAGAGACAATGCTGGCTTTGATTTACTAATAACTGATTTTGTGATGCCTGGGAATCTACAGGGCCCTGATCTTTCCACAGCCGTTCGAAAATTGAAACCGAAATTCCCCGTCATTTTTATTACCGGTTACGCCCATAAACGCAAACTAACCGACTCTGAAGACATTTGGGTTGAAAAACCAGTGAAGCGTACAAACCTGATCGAAGCGATCGAAGTAGCGTTGAAACGTAAAGAACTACAACTATCGTAAGGTCTTTTATCACCGCATATGTTGCATATGAAGATAGCGAAACCAAAATTTCAAAGCATTGATGCAACATCGCAATAGTGGCTGAAGTTGCCTGCTTACTTTTCTCTCCAGCCGGGATCAACATTATCAAGCCGGGCCTCAAGTTCCGTTATTCGTTCATTGAGCTCATCAAGATGAGGGCCAATCATTTGAGCAATCTCTTCTTTCTTAAAGCGTTGTGTAATGTATTTGGGGCAATTCCAATCGATGGCGGCAAGTGCAATAGTGACCAGTCGCTCAGGTGCGGGCGCATCTTTTTGTTGTAGCTGTTCAAGTAAAGCCGGCTCATCATAAGCTTCCACAATTTTCGCGTGACCGATTAACTTTAATCGAGTCCGCTGTGGATAATCCATCAGAATAAGAGATACGCGGCTGTTGTTTTTCAAATTACCTTTCGATATAAACTGCTTGTTGCCTACATAATCAGCAAACCCGATTTTCTCCGGGCCCAGAACTTTGAGAAAACCTGCAGGCCCTCCCCGGTGTTGAACATAGGGCCAGTTGTTTTCAGTTACTGTGGCAAGATAAAAAGTATCACGCGATTCTATAAACTCTTTTGCGCTGGCATCGAGCTCACCACGCAGTCTGTTTTTATAGACTTGTTCAAATTTTTCACCAACGCCGATCCGATCCTGCTCCGCTCGAACGTTCGGAGTAAACATGTGATCTGCGAAACTGTCCATTCAGTTATCCCATATTTAAGCGCGACTGCCGAACAGAACATTCATTTGAGTCAAAGTACTTACCAATCACGTGGGAAGTTTTTCAGCACTATTAATTTTTTGTCGCGCTCTTCCAGATAGCCACCCTGAAAAAGTTCTGTCATTACCTTGCCGACCATTTCCCGGGAAGCTCCAATCATTTTGCCAAGCTCAAGATAAGAGTACTTCACAGTAATCACTTTGACTCCGTTTTCCTCTTCGGAGAGTTCTAATAGTTTAAGTACCAGTCTCTGATAAACATTGCGAAGCGCCAGCGAACGAATAACATTGGTTGATCTGCGTAGTTTTTTCGAATACGTGGCAATTATATTAAATGCAATATCGGGGTTTTCTTTGACTAGCGCTTTAAAGCTTTGCTTTGAGATTGAGATGACTTCCGTTGCCTCCATTGTTACCGCCGATGCGATTCTGGGTGAATCATCCAACAACGATATCTCACCGATGTAACCACCTGCAGATTCCACGAAAAGAATCATCTCATTGCCATTTTCGTCGCTGACGAAAATTTTGACGCGTCCGGAAATGATCAGATACAGCGATTCTCCAGACTCCCCTTCCGCTAACAGCTGTACACCTTTGCGGTGTTTGCGTATTCGCGAGGTTTCCAGCAGACGTTCAATAACGTCGTCGGGCAAATCTTGAAAAATTGGTACTTGCCTGATAATTGACAGATTTCTGTCCACTACCTGGCTTAAATTGCTTCCCATAAAAACGTGATCTCCCTGCTCGAACCGCTACCTAGCTCCAATAAACCCAAAACTCAAGGGTAATAATACCGGATTCGAATGGTATTTCGCCGCGGAATACCTTTCGTCTTCGACCGATACTATGTTTGCAATGATTTACTGTTTATTGGGGTATTTGATAATTGTAGTCGATCGACAGAAGAACCGGGAATCACGAATTTTCTAATTGAGGAACTGATTGAGCCAGCAGGAAATAGAAAACGCTTGCACCAACAACTTACCGAATAGGGACAACCATGCCAGGGAACGGCAGGTAACTGTCACTGTAAGGAACATGGACGATTTTGCCAGGGAACGGCAGGAGCTGTCACTGTAAGGAACAAGGACGACTTTGCCAGGGAACGGCAGGAGCTGTCACTGTAAGGAACAAGGACGACTTTGCCAGGGAACGGCAGGAGCTGTCACTG
>CAYPDN010000101.1:0-5086 GCA_964409445.1 uncultured Granulosicoccaceae bacterium | reverse complement strand
AAGGAACAAGGACGACTTTGCCAGGGAACGGCAAGTAATGTGAACGCACAGAGACATGGATGACTACGCCAGAGGATGGCAATTGGGGTTACAGTGGCAGCAACCAGCGCCAGTGTTGTGCTGGACACTACTGCGAAACCTGCTGCCAAAGTAGCAAAGCTCGCATCGGAGGCACTTAACTGCGAACTGGTAAATTCAGATGCTGCAAGTCTGGTAGTGACGCCTGATGTGCCACCACAGGATACCCAGCCAGACATCCTATTTGAGACAGAATTCAAATATTGGTCGGACGATCACAAACGGTAACTATCTACTGGACAGTGACCACACCAAGTTCCGGCTCAACCACAACTGAATCACCCGTTTTAATTAATGTGGTGACATTTCCAGATTCAAACCGGTCACACAAAGCCATGTCCGCGAGTGCCGCACCCTGCGCGAGAATTGTATTGGCAGAATTCAACAACAATGCTTTAGGTGCCAGGCCGCGTGAGACCATCTCATAAAGCATCCATGCTGTTGCAACACCACCTTTCGCGGTGTTGAGCACAAGAATCTTGTCTACGTAGCTCTGACCTGCTAAAGCATGTTGAGGTCGTGAGAAAATACCCTTTATGCGGTCAAGATCGTAGCGGGCGGAAAAGTTGTCGTCAGCTACCAGTGCTTCGCCCTGCACTTTTGAACCAATACCCACATGGCATTTAAGTACATTAGCCATTACACAATTTCCATTACACAATTTCTCCGGCAACGGCCGCATCAATACAATCTGCCATTGAAGCAAGGGCAGGCTTGTAACCATAGCCACCAAGTATGTTAACTATTTTTGTGGAATTGGATAACAGTCGAGTCCACCCGTTAGCTTCACCTATTTCGCGTGCGTACTGCTGATAGAAACAGGTACCCTGTAAAACACGAGCGCCGAAGTTTTCGATATCATCAATATAACCTGCAGCCTTAGCGTCAACATAAACACTGGCGGGTGTACACACAAGCATTGCTGTGTCGGGGTGACGGGTTTTGTTGCGGCACAGTTGCGCAACACTCTGCATCTCTACCAGTGAAAGCTGTGGTGCTGCAAATACAACAACATCAACTTTTTCGCCTGCTGCACCAAACGATCCTCTTAGCTCTGCAATATCTTCTTCGGCGATTCGTTCTGCCGTTAAACCAGTGCCGTTAACGTCCGCCAGTGTGTTGCACTCTGGAGTGATGCCGACAATATGGAACAACGGCGTTGAACCGTAGCTGGCCATTGCTGCTCCCATGTGTTTCGCTTCGTCAGAGGTCGGCACCCGATCTATTCCTTCGATGACCGGTACTTCCCAATAAGATCCTGCACGCCGGCCGATCACCGCCCCCAGTACACCCCACTCTGTTAGCTCGGTGGGTGTCGATTCAACGATAAACCGTCGCGTCGCTACGCGGTTTTGTTCCAGATGCAATCCGTAGCGCGGGGTAAGGCCTGTTAACCCTGCCGCCAGCGCAGATGGGCCACCTTCAAAATTGGAACGCGCACCACAAAAGCTATTCGAATAGATGACCACACCGGTATCACCATAGGCGACATGATCACCACGGACCGGTGGCATCACAGTTTGATAGTTTATGCAGGTATTGGTCATCACAATACCCATTGACCGACACGCCGCAATGAACCGACGTTCAAGGTTGGCCATCTCTTCGGTCTGACCCAGAGGGTCATAATAGTTAAGGTCAACACCACGCGGATCGGTAATCATCGGGATTTCGACCAGGCGCTGATCCATTGGCAGTGCTGCAAATTTTTCGACCAGCTCAACACCTGCAACTCCGGTAGACTCAGGGTCTGCCATCATGTGTGCCTGGCTTACCGCAACCATGTCTGCCGCATCAAACATTCGACCGACTTGAATCTGATGTTCTACCGCCCATTTGCGAGCCGGACCAAATTCGCCAGCCAGCATTGCCTCGGCGCGTGAGCAGAGTTTCATCTTAATAGCTGCAAGCCTCAAACGTATGTGACTGGTTGATTGTGTGGTTACTATTAATCATCGTTTCTATAATACATACATAACCGATGAAAAGTAGATATGGCAGTCGGCTCGAGATGTAACGTGCGCTCGGAAGTCTCGGTATAAGTTCACATTTTCTGCGATTCCACAAAGAACCACTGAACTCTCTGGTTTGAATTATGCAGCAGCTAAAGAAAATTCTTTGACCAGAGCTTACAGCAAGTGATTTTAGGCAAAGTGCGCAAAACCCCGCTCGCCTGCGGTGGACTCTTTTTTCTATTGAGTACAGCTATCGTCCACGCCGAACGATACACTCCACCAGCGTTGTGCGCAGCTACAGATAACAGCACCTATGAAAGTTTGACCTTGCCGCTGACTATCGGCGGCGACTATCCGAGTGCCAGTACTCAATCAATAACCACTATAGTTGGTGACACGGAAACACCAGGTGCACCACAGGCGTTAACCGGCGATCTGGAAAACGTAATAATATACCTGGACTCCGATAACAACGGTATACCGGAGATTCTGTCAACATCTTCCTGTCTGTTCAATGCCGGTAGCGCACCGGTAGGTTGCACGACAACCCAGAACATCACAATCCCAACCGTTACAGAGGATACAACTTTCCGTGGGCGAGTGATGCTCAGCTATAACGATTCCAATCCTCCCAACAGCTGTGGCGACAATGGTTTTGGCGACTTCGAAGACTACTTAATAGTTGCTGACGTTCAGGAGGTAATAACAATCGCCGACATTACTGCACCTGAGGATGGAGGCCCAATAACCGTAACAGCAATATTGTCGCACAACGTCAGAGACGCATCAGGCTTTGTCAGTTTCTCAGTAGATTACACGCTCAATGACGGAACGGCGACAACCGCGAATAACGACTACACCGCAGCCACCGGCACACTGGCTTTCAATGGTCAGGCAGGTGACACTGCTACATTTACAATAACCCCTGTCGCCGACATAATTCCTGAAGGCGACGAAGTGCTGACTGTTTCGCTATCGAATTTAAGTAACACTACTCACGGCATTGACATATCTGATATTGCAACAATCACCTTACAGGAAGATGACTCCGAAGTTGAACTGCAAATAAGCAAGCAGGTCGACGACAGTTCGCCAAATGTCGGTGATACGGTTACCTTTACTTTGCTGTTGACCAACAACGGCCCGGATACAGCTATCGATGCAAGCGTCACTGATGTACTCCCTGCAGGTTTCAATTCTGTTGCTCCAGTCACGGTGCCTCCCGGAACCGTTCTCGATATCACCGGCAACGTCGTAAATTGGTTTGGCATTGATGTGCCGGTTGGTGGTACTACATCAGTGAAATATTCCGCAATTGTTGCACAACCATAAATCGCACTCCATCCGTATACCGATGCGGTCAAGATAGTCACGTTAATCACCCCGCAACCGGTTACGCTGTACCCGGCTACCCGCCCGTATCAATGTCAATACGCACCCCGGTTAAAAGCAATTGATCGAGCGCATCCTTAGTCATGGCATTAAGCTCAGACGCCTAACTGAAATCCCCAATTTTTAAACAATCACATTGAAGTCTCTTGTCAGGCGTAGTCCTGTCCAGCACGCTGGCCTCAGAGTGCGGTCGCAAAAAATACCCTGAAATGATCAAAATCACAGCGGGCTGAGAAAATTTCGCTAACCTGCGCGATTTAAAGGCGTCCGGACTGAAAATGAACAACTTAAGGGGCCCAAAAAGACCTGTGTTATGTCATTATAAAACTAGTGCGAATGCCTACATCGCACGACTGGCTTCATCGCGGATCGATCAAGCTAACACAAGGGAAGAATAAGAATTAACGCCATTAGAACTTGTCTACACGGTTTGCGATCAATCAACAACGTTTTGCTTGCGGCCGGGCGTGCCATTGGAGTATTCGCCATAGCAACCATGGTTGTAGTCATCTTGCTGCAGGTTTTTTGCCGTTACATTCTAAATAATGCACTGCCATGGCCCGACGAGGCAGCAAGGTTTTGCATGTTGTGGATGACAGGCCTAATGGCGCCCACTGCTCTGCGCAATGGAGGGTTCGTTGCGATAGATACTATTGAAGCAATTCTTCCGAACATGGCTACGCGACTGTTGCAACTATTGTTGCTGCTTATCTCGCTCGCTGTGTTGATCACAGCGGTTAAGATTGGCTGGAAAGAAATTAACGGAATCGGTGGTCGCTTTACAACCGCATCGCTCTACGTGCCAACGTCATTTACGTTTGACAGCTGGTACCGGGTACCACGCAGCTGGATGATGACCTCACTTCTGGTCGGCATCGTTATGCTGATACTGGTCAACATTGAGTTAATTTTGTCTCGCACAGTGGCACTGATAAGTGGCGAGCACGACGACAATAACCACCAAATTCAGGCACCAGGCGAGACAAATTCCTCTGATACTTTGCACACCAGAGGCACAGAATAATGTTGATCTGGTTCTTACCCGTTTTCCTTGTCTTACTGATGATTGGGTTACCGGTGTTTTTTGCATTGCTTGCAGCACCAGGTGCGCTGTTGTATTTAAACGGTCAGGAACGTGACATCACGCTGCTATACCGCAATTTATACAATGGCATGGACAGCTTTCCACTGATGGCAATACCATTCTTTATGCTTGCTGGTGAACTGATGAACCGGGGTGGCATTACTGCCAGACTGGTAGAATTTTCTCAAGCGCTTATGGGCCACCTGCGCGGGGGTCTTGCACATGTGAACGTGCTTTCTTCTATGCTTTTTGCCGGGCTTTCAGGGTCTGCAGTGGCGGATACATCAGCACTGGGTTCCATGTTGGTTCCGGCAATGGAGAAGCAGGGATACACACGCAAGTTTGCCGCTGCTATAACTGCTGCAAGTTCAGTTATCGGTCCCATCATTCCACCTTCGGGCATTATGATTATCTACGCCTATGTGATGGGTGAAAGCGTCGCAGCACTGTTTCTCGCTGGAATCGTACCGGGTGTACTGATCGGTGGCGGGCTGATGCTAATGGTTAAGTTCATGGCAGATCGCTATAACTTTCCAGTTGCCAGTGACAAATATACCTGGCGTCAGCGCGGGCGTGC
>CAYPDN010000100.1:8600-11235 GCA_964409445.1 uncultured Granulosicoccaceae bacterium | reverse complement strand
TTGTTCAACAGCAAAGAATTCGAGGTGTGTCGTAATGATGCGAAGTGGCTCACCCTGGTACCTAACGAGTATTTCCAGGGCTTCTCTGGGCATTGTTCTGGTTGTAGGATCCGCCGGTTGAGGGAGCCTGTGTGAAAATACAAATTCCACTGGCACTCTGGCAAGAATCAGATTGCCGAAATAATACCGGCCCTGTGACTCAGTTCTATCAACAGCAGAACCGTAGAACATTTCATAACCCGGAAAATGACTCGCCAACTCATCTGCAAGACCAGCATATTTTTTATTGCCATTTGCGCTTGTTAAAGAACTCTCCCTGGTCACTTCCTGCAGACAAATAACATCACTCTCGCCTGCCTCTAAAATTGTTTGAGCGATGCGAGAAATATCAATCCGACCATCAACTCCTAAAGCGACTTGTATGTTCCATGTTGTTATGTTCATAGGTATTCAGTTCGAATGATTTGAGTAAAAGAGTATTTCAATGATATGACTATTTAGGTGTATTGCCTGTATTGAGATACACAAAAATACCATATCTCATGGCATAGTATTCTCCCAAATTGCTGATGTCGCAGCCATCGCAAACATTAGTTGCCCGACAGCCCCCAAGACAATACAATATTCTGGTGTCGTGTATACGGTTACCAGATTGTGAGTGAGATAAAAAATAAAACACTGGTCAGCCTGGGCATATCTTGCCAGACAACTCACCAGTTACGGCGGCTGGCAGATTCACATCAGGAACCAGATTTACCGTCAGCACTTACTACGGAACCTGGTCCATTTGACTGGCTTATCTGCCCACTGGCCAGCACCACTGAGCTTTTAAATAGACGTATTCCAGATTTCACTGAAAGCAGTATTCAGATACACAACAACCGCCCATACTGGGCAGATCTGGACATTTATTTCTGGCACAATTTCCTCGTAACCGAACAGGGAAAACGTATTGTAGATATTCAGGCAACGCTCGAACAGGAGCTGCAACGCTGGCGATATCTGCGCGCTCGATTTGCAGCACTCGATCCTGCTCAGACAGTGTTCGTTATTTCTAATACGCAAAACAACCTGGAAACAGAAGTTTTTACTGAAAAAGAACACGAAAAGTACTATTTCACAAACGCCGGGCTGGATGCCTTAATCCAAAGTCTCGCAGAGTATTTCCGTACCAGAGCAAGCAAAATTCACGTGCAAATTGTGACACGCAGGGAACGCGCTGAAGAACTCAACGGCAATAAAAAAGTGAGCTATTTTCCGCTCGATCAAAATGAGTGGAAGGGATCGAAAGAATCATGGAATAACTGGTGGCAGCAACTGGAAGTATACCCAGCCGTCAGTTAACCAACTGTCAATTAACCAGCCTGTCAGTCAAATAGTTAAGCTGATTCCGGGTAATCTTAACTTTTTGAGTCTGCTAACGGTGCGACTTTAAGTTCCAGAAAATCAACGTCAAGCTGACCAGGTTCAACTCCGAGGGTTGCAGAACTTTCGGCATCCCCTTCAATCCCCATTGAAAAACCAATCTCCTGCAGCACAGATTTGGCCAGTGCATTTCGCTTAGTGGATACAAAATTCACATCGAGCGTTGCGCTACCTTCGGTGTATCTATTCACCAGATAACTGAAAAACGCTTTTTCAATCAATTTTCCCTGCACCCTGCAAGACAACATAAAGTCCTTAACATTTATTGTTTTTTGTCCGCTATTGTCAGTTACTACATCGGTTATGGAAAAACCCACCAATCCATATTCGCCGTACTTATCTCTACAATGAATAACATGCTTATCGGTGTCAGTCGACAGCAACAGCTTATCAATCGCTTCTCTCGCATACTTAATGCCACTAAAATTCAATTGATTTGTGCGCTGCAACAACTCGGCTACTCGCGGGTATTGCTCTTCTTCCACAGGACCAATGTTGACCACAATATCGCAGGCTTTTAGAAACGCCAGATAATCCTCACCAAATTCCATGGCGGCTTCACTGCGTTTTGCCTGCTGTTGATACATAACGCGCCTGTTGCCGGACTCAACAGTACCACCACCCTGCAGTCTGGGGTGATCGAGCAAGTTGTCGAGCTCGGTATCAGGTAACACTTCTATACCATCAACAGTTGCGGACACTTCCTCGCGTTCGAACGGTGAGTCATCAATAAATATCAGCGTATCAGTACCAATACTTATTTTCTCTGCGATCCACTTTATGTTTTCTGATTTCTGATTCCAGTTAATCGCAGGATGAATTAAATATTCGTCAAGGCCGAGTTTGGCAAGATGTGCCAGCGCTTCTTCTTCATTGTTCTTGCTGGCTACGGTAATAAGTATGCCTCGTTCATCAAGGCTCTTGAACAATGCCGGAACTGTTGGCTTAAGATTAACCTCACCTTCAATCAGCACGCCATCCCAAAGTGTATTATCGAGATCGAAAACAACACACTTTGCAGCTGGTTGTTCTGATTTTTCTTTTACGGAACCTAATGGTATCGATGCCACTGACTCTGTGTGGAAAGAGTCGGGATCTTCAACCGTCACAAAGTCGACCGATATAAATACCAGCTGTGTACCTGACTCCTGCTCAGGTGTAAACGATACGTTGTAGGGCAGACCGGACTCAACAACCGAGCTCAGTTCGG
>CAYPDN010000100.1:0-8500 GCA_964409445.1 uncultured Granulosicoccaceae bacterium | reverse complement strand
GGTGTAAACGATACGTTGTAGGGCAGACCGGACTCAACAACCGAGCTCAGTTCGGCAAAGGGAATAAAGGTACGGTTGTAACCGGCACGCAGATCCAGTTGCTTCCAGTAGGGCAATGCAAGCTTACCGCTGGCTGGTATCGACAGCATCTTCGAACCGGCCACAGCGCATGCAAATTTCACCTTGCAGGGTTCATCTGCCGGGTTATAAATCTCGATCAGAAAACCATCCGGCACCTCGTTTTGCGTCGATGCCTTTTGCAACCGCTTACTGGTGTAGTCAAGCAACTCAAACGATAGTGATGTCCACGGCGCACTGCCACCGAAGCGTCGTACAAGACGACCAAAAGCATTAACCAGCTTCTGCAATCGTGGTACTACACTTTCGATCAAAGTCACCAGGCCATTGCGAACAAGAACTGTATTACCACGCGCTTCAAGTTTTCCCCACTGACCAAACACAATATCTGCGGCACTACCGGTCTGGCTTTTAAAATTGTTATTGCGACGCATACCAACTTCAAAGCGTCTGCAACGTTCGTCAGGGCGGGGTTTATACAAATCGCAAGTTGTGAAACACTCAGGCGCTGCACACTCGACACAGTGCTCGCTCCAGATTAATAGCGAGCGTCGCCGAATACCCGCTGCAAACGAAATTTTTTCTTTCGGCTGAATTGCGGCACTCGATTGCGGTGCGCTGTATTGATCAAATTCAAACATCCGGGGAGCCAGTCTGCGCGATATTTTACAGCCTATATTTTCCGGTACAAAAAATAGCGCTTGCTATCAATCGAGTCCGGTATCGGAAGTTGCTTTAAATTGTCGTGCTCCAATGGCAAACCGCTCAACGCAATACCACCGGTAACCAACAAACCCGCCATCAGCGGTGGCAGCCACTGCACTGTCACTGCATCTATCTCGTCGCTGCCGCTGCCGATGTCGGCATGTGCCATCGCAGCATCCTTACCTATATATGCTTGCGCGGTCTCCGCTATTTCTCCGATCACCATGTTTTTGTCTTCCGGAATGCAAGAGGAATGTGCCATTACCCTCCGATCAAATACAACAATTCGTCGATCCGGAAACACCTCGCGCAAGTGACTATAGGTTCTTCCGTTTCCAAGACCCAGTTCCAGCACATCACCAGATTCAGGTAACAGGGACTGCGTGGCAATCTGATTCAGAATATCTCTTTGCGCCGTCATACGACGGATGAAACTATCGAGTCTGCTCATAATTTATTCTCTGCCATAGTCACTTGTATATTCAATCTGAACTAGCTGGGCTGGGCTGGCTGGGTCGGACTAGCTGACGACATCCATCATTGAGTGAAAGGAAACTTTCTGTGAAGCTCTTAGCGTATCTACAAGCTGGCGCAACAAATCCCTGTTTTCCTGATCCATATGCTCATGATGCAGCATCACACCTATGATTTCATCTTCTGTATCAAAAAGACCGCTAATGTAGTTAACAAGTTCGTGAGTTTTCAACCGTTCACCCTTGCGCTTTTTCAGCCAGTCGACAGCGACTGGTATTTCAGGCACTGCTTTGTCGATCGGTTCTGAATTGATAATTCTCGATAACTGCTGGAAACCAAGCGACTGCAATGCAACTGCGGTATCACTGGTACAACGATTCCATGGCGGAGTAAAAATTGATGTCACCTGCGTACCGAAAGTGTCAGCGAGCTTTTGCTGCCCCTTCGCTATATCGCTTTGCTGCTGTTCGTAGTTCCGGTCGCTGCCAAACTCACAGGATCTGCCAGACAATTGATGATTAACATGACTAAAACCATGTTGATGCACGGCAACACGATCGCCAGCTTCAAGCAGTGAACCGATGACATCCACCGACGCCTGAGACAACGCGTCGGGTATTACTGCAATATCAAGCGGTAAATCCTGTTCGATGAATTCATTAGTCAGTTCTCGCAGACGCTCATCCGCCCAGCCTCCGTCATCGTTGCGAAAAAAAACCCTGACCGGAGTTTGTCGTTCAGACAATACTTTTGCGACTGCAGTAAATGGTTTCACGTTAACAATCTCCCACCGTTTTTAGACTAACTATCTGCATTACTCTGTCTGCATGCATGACTATCAACGCTTTTGCTCTACTAATCTGGTGGCAATACGAACAGTTTCAAGCGCACCATTAAACTGATTTATATCAATTGAGAATCGGCCTGCCTGACTTGCTTGTGCTACCGCTTCCGCCAGAGATTCAGGCTTCAGATCTTTATCGAGCAACAGGCTATAAGATGAACGTTCAGCCAGACTGGCCGCGCGCAATGTCTGTTCTTTTTCGCCTCCGGCATCGAAGGGAATGAGCACACCCGGTGTGCCGGTTAACAACAGGTCGATCGCCGTATTATAACCACACATACTCACCGAACAGCTGGCACTACTCAGCAGCTCTCTGAAATCGGGCCTGTTTGGCTCGATAACAAGACTCGTACCTGATGTTGGAACAAGACTTTTTAATCGCTCTACTTCCTCCTGCGCGTCACTGCCGCCAACCAGTATTCTCCATGGCGTGTCTGGTGAGATGGACGCTGCTTTTACCGCGGTTTCATAGACTCGCCGACCGACAGAACCACCACCGGCGCTGACAATCACTTCTGCGGTGTTTTGCTTTGCCTGGTATGCGCTCACTGACTGTGCCACATAACCGGTATAAAAAAGCCTGTTCTCTATTGGATCAGTTACCGGCCAGCTAACACTAAGCGGGGTTGTATCGGGATCGGAATGTACCAATACACCATCGTAATACTTTTCAACCAGCGCTTCTGTCTGCTGTGCTTTTTTTTCACTCGATGGAGCTGCAAGAATGTCTCGTACTGATGACAATATAACCGGCACAATTGGTAGTGACTGCGCCGCTTCAAGCAAACTGATAAACTCGCCGCGCAACATACGACGGCCAAACGGATATAGCTCGGTAATAACAATTTCGGGTCGCAGGCTATTCACTAACTCGATAAGTTTATTTTCTCGGGACTGCATATATTGTTCGTTGGCAACATCGCCATCGGCATTTAGCAAACGTGTGAAGTTGGTGCCATCTGAAGATAATGGTGGTAGTTGCACCGTCGTAATATCGGCGGTATCAAAAGTCTTTACAGGCAGTCCGCCACTGGCCAGGGTAACGTTATGACCAGCTGTGACAAATTCCTGTGACAGATTGATCGCGCGACGCAAGTGTCCGCTGCCCAGCAAGTGGGTGACAACAACCAGTATATTCATCTTACCGTCAGTCACCAGCGTTGATCGAATAAAGAAACTATACGCTTCACTTGCGCTTCCAGGAGTTAATCACTGTCTTTACGAATTAACCTGACCCGTAACGGATCCATAGCAGTCAAAGTATCCGTCACCTGCATGCAATAAAGTGAGTTACGCTTAATTGTAAATGGCGGCGGGCCTTTAAAGGGCCAGTCGTGTGCCACTGCCAACAACGCTCGCATCACACCGATATGACAGACGGCAACGGTATCTTCCTGCAAACTCTCCACCCACGGCACAAGCCTTGTCCAAACCTGCGCCGGGCTTTCACCATTCGGCGGCTGGTAGTCCCAACCCCAGTCTGGCAGGTGGCGAAACCCGGAATCAGGATCTGCCCCGAGATCAACACTGCGCTTGCCTTCCCAGTCACCGTAGTCCATCTCGATTAATGCAGGTTCCGTTCGTGGCTTTCTTCCTGATATTAGTTCTGCCGTATGCACAGCCCGATTCAATGTGCTCGACAGCAACGCGGCTTGCTGCCACTCGTCCGGCAGACGAAATCCTGCGAGCTCTTTTATAGCTTCTGGTTCAAGTGGAATATCTCTGTGTCCCTGTATTTTACCGTCACGATTCCACTCGGTACGTCCATGTCTTATAACAGCTAGTCGAATCATGAGGTTATCAGTTCAGATAATTGTTCAGACAAAGTAGATGCAGCGCTACCCAGTAAATGTCGACTACTAATAAAGTCTCGACCTGCCTGTGCCATCGAATGGTACTCCGAGTGATTGACAAACAGACGGTCTATTGCACGCGCGATTGCTTGTGGATCACCCACCGGCTGCAACGACTGCGATGAAGCTATCACTTCGCGTACCCCGGCACGATCCTGTGCAACAACAGGCAGTCCGGTCGCCTGTGCCTCCAGATAAACCATACCAAAAGCTTCATTGACACCGGGCCATACAAATACCGATGCCTGCTGGTAAGCACTGGTCACCTCATCGCGATCACACTGACCGAGGAACTTCACCTTTCTACCGTAGGGCACAAACATTGATTCTATTTCTGTGCGTGCCGGCCCGTCACCGATGATCTGCAGCTGCCAGTCATTTGTCTCAAGGTTACTTAGCGCTTTAGCAATAATGCGATATGACTCAAGCTTGTCACCATAGCGGTGCATCCCAACTGCAAGCAGCTGGTTTTTATTTCTTTGCTTCGCAGGTACTTCAGGTAGATTTGCCAGATTTAGAAAAGGCGCCAGATGCACAAGCTTTTGATTTTCTGATTGGTATTTTGCAAGCGCTACTCGGTCTTTTTCAGTCAGATAAAATACCACATCGGCAGATGCAGTGGCGGCGTCTGCACTGACTGCAAAGTCTGCCCAGGGTCCGTTCAATCTGCTTTTTGCAATGCTAGCCTCGATCAGCATATACGGTATATTTAGCTGTCGACTTACCGCAAGCCCGATAAGGTCCGGTGCTTTGTAGTAGTTATGATAGGTGACCCACGCCTGCCAGTCAGCACCCGAATCGAGAATTCTCTCAACCTCTGCATTCGCCGCATCTCTGATTTTCTGTTGCGCAGATTTGTCACCCTGCCCATCATAACATCGCAGCTGAGAGGCGAGTGTTAGCTCTAGACCCAAAGAGTTAGTGGCCAGAGCAGTCATGATACTTTGTGCTATTTCGCGATCACCAGATGGTACTGCGTGATCCGGTGATTTTAGCGGCGCATAAAAAGCCAGTTGTTTCACTGGTTTTTATTCATTGGGGCTGTGAACAGAGTTTACGCAGGCGCTGGTCTAATACTTTAATACCGGCATCCATACCAAAGTCATCGACCAGGCGCTGGTACGCTGCCTCCGCCATCGATGCGCGCTTCGGCTGATCTTCAGCAAGTTGAACGATTGCCGAAGCCAGCGCCTCAGGTGTGTCGATAGATAATAATGCATGGACATCGTGCTGCAGAAATTCAGGAATTGCCGAAACCGAAGTTGCGATGATCGGTAACTTTTGCGATGCCGCCTCCATTAACACGTTGGGCAAACCATCCCGATCGCCGTCGGCGGCAATTCGACTCGGCAGGATAAATACATCGGCATTGCGCATTGCCTCTACAACTTCCGGTTGCTCACGTTCACCAAGCCAATCGATTTTATCGGCAACCTGAGCGGCTTCAGCCTGAGACTGCAATGATGTTTTCAAATCACCGCCGCCTACATGAGTGAAATGCCAGTGGGTTGTGTCTGGCAGTAACGCAAGTGCTGCGATCAATCGGTCATAACCTTTTTTCTCAACCAGCCTGCCGACTGAAAGCAATCGCAATGCTGCACCTGCACCGCGATCAGAACTCTGGCTGGTTCTTTCGGGCGGCGCTGGAAAGCGCGACAGATCAAGACCGTGATAAACCAGATCGATACGATCTTCAGCATTCGACAATGATCGCAAATGCGCAGCGCCTATCGCTGTGCAGGTCACACCAAAACTCGCACCCCCCGGGCCACTGTCAAGCTTTTCGACAAGTTCCCAGTCCGGTGACGTCCAGATGTCTTTTGCATGGGCCGAGTAGCTCCATGGGATGCCACGCATGATTGCGGCATAGCGTGCAACAGAAGATGGCGTGTGCAGAAAGTGTGCGTAGACTGCCTTCATAGCATCTGGAAGCTCGGCGGCGAGTACGCAGGCTTGTCCGAAGCGGCGCACCCGATTGCGAGTCAAATCACGGCGCACATCGGCCATAAAAATTCGCCAGGCATCTCGATAACCACTCAAGCGACGGCAGGCACGCCAACACCGCAACACCCGCCCGACTTCCTGATGCAGGTACTCGGGCAAATAAAATACCGGGGCTCTAACCTGCTCATGTAAAGGGTGCAGCTTTTCATTAGCCGGATGGCGCAGCGACCAAATCTGAAATTGCTGCCCTTTTGCTTCAAGTGCTGCCAGCTCCTGGGCTACGAAAGTTTCTGACAAGCGCGGCCAGCACTTAACAACAATAGCGAGCGACCTTGCTTCTGCGGTAACTTCTGAAGTCATACCAGCTCGGCGTCCTTCTCCTGTGCAAGTAAAGCCCGAACTCTGCCTTTAATACAATCAAGCCCGTCCAGCAAACCGTCGTAGCGACTTGCGGATGGTGGCTTTTGTGTCGGCAGGTTGCGAATAGCTTCAATCATTGCATCCACCGAACTACCATCAAGTTTGGCATCGAGTTTTGCATCAAACATACGTACCAGGCCGAGTTCCTGTGCTCTCGATGCACGTATGTATTGCTCTAGTCTTGGTATGGTACGGGGTACAATTATCGCCGGAACATCACAGGATAGAATTTCGCAAAAGGTGTTGTAACCACCCATCGCTATCACCCCTTGCCCACCCGCCATTAGACTTTCCATACGTGAGTCAAAACCAACGTCCATTACGCGGCCTTCCAGATTAGCTACACGACGTTCAAAGTCTGCGCGATCATCACCTGTCAGGAATGGACCATAAACAAACAATGCAGCAGGAGTAAGCGTCGGGTCTTTTTCGTAGGCAAGCAGTACCTGATCTACCATCTCTTTACCGTCGCCACCACCACCGGGGGTAACCACAATGTAGGGCGTTTCCGGCAACTCGGAACGCTCTTCGAATTCACGTCGCAGATAACCCGTCCAGATCATGCGCTTTTTAATCTCGCTGGACAGCACCAGACCTTCTGTCGGGTCATAAACTGACTTCAAACCATAGACCCAGATTTCATCGTAGTACTTTTCCATCGCCTGCACGGCTTTCTTGCGCTCCCATTCTTCGGCCAGCAGTTCGGGGTCATCAAGTACATCACGCAGACCAAGTACCAGCTTTGTATTGCCGGTCTTGTGCAACCACTCAAGCGCCGGGCGCAGTTCGCCACGAAAACCAGTCGGTTCTTTATCGACAACAATAATATCCGGCTCGAACAGTTCTACCAGAGACTTGATCAGACCGGCACGAATCATTGTGGTTTCTTCGATGTCGAAGCTCAGTTTCTCAGACACATAAGTGCCGTCTGAACGCTTGGTGACACCGGGAAGACGGACATAGTCGACACGTTCGGGAAAGGTAAAGCGACCAGCAACCGGAGAACCGGTGATAATCAACGCGGACATCTTATCGTCGGCCGCAGTCAGTGCGGCTGCCATTGTTCGGGACCGACGTAAATGTCCCAGACCAAAGGTGTCGTGACTATAAAACAGAACACGCGGTCCATGGTTCGCACCACTGCCAGTTCCATCAAGATTTTTCGTTGAAGCCATACTACCTTGCGCTCGTAAAAAATGTAGAATGCTGAGTGTCGGAATCTGGCAACCAAACCCAAAACAGCGATGGCTTCACCAACACTCGGCTCCCTCGTTTTTTCTTAAGGATATCCATACAGACTGAACGTCGCCTGCAGCACCCCTTCAGCAAAAATTGAGAAATAATCTAAATTTTATTGATTCAAATCAGTGCGCCTCTCGCGCAATACTGATCATCTCACATTGTAATGGATATAGGCTCAAAATGCGGCGTTTAGCAAAAGCAGCAATCACGTTCACGGTGTTGTTTTCAGATCTGCTCCTGCCGCTGGGTTTGACAGCTTTCTCCCAAGCCACCGCCCAAAGTACTACCAATACCGCAGCTGCTGCGTACAACTGCTCCGACAACCTGGTTTTGCAAATCGTTTCAACAGCGCAGAATGACGGAGTGCGAATTATTGTTATCGAAGGAACGACGCAACAAGACAACTCCAGAGAACCGATTTCTACAGGCGTCTGCCAGCCATCGGCCAATGACCACGAAAACCACAGCATAAATACGGTTGCGACAACCACTCCCGGGGGATCGACATTGACGGAAACCCTGACCGCGGATCTGGCCCATTAGACCTGGGGGATGATTGATAAAGCCATGACCGATAAACCCATGACCGAAAAAGAAGGTGATATCAATTCCTTCATCACCTCCAGCGGGAAGTTTCATCGCGCAGGTATAGAAAAATACGGAAAAACCTACAAGCAGCACTCGCATACAGTGCTGGTGTCGGCATTCTTTAATGTTATCAATCGACTTAACGCTACCACTTCTCTTGAGATCGGTGCTTTCCAGGCAGAGTTTTCGCGTAAATTCATCAGTAACACAACAGGCAGGCATGCACTGGCTGTTGAAGCCAACCCACATAACTATAAAAAATTTAAATCTTCACTTACCGAGGCCGGTGTTAACTATCACCACGCCGCAGTACTGGACCGCGAAGGCCCATGCGAACTGCAACTACACGTCA
>CAYPDN010000099.1:0-11280 GCA_964409445.1 uncultured Granulosicoccaceae bacterium | reverse complement strand
CGGCAGTTGTGGCTTGAGCGTAGCTTTATGGTAGCGCTGCAGGTGTTGCTGGCAGATCTCGGTGCCGCAGGACGAATGTTGCAAAGTCCGGATGGTGAGCAGCGTATAACAAACGTGCTGCAATTGTCAGAGTTGCTACAAATCAAAGCGCGGGAAATTGCTTCCCACGAAGAGCTATTACTGTGGTTGAAGAATCAGATAGACAACAGCCGCCCCGGGGATGATGCTCTGTTACTGCGGCTTGAAAGTGATGAAGGGCTGGTTCAGATAGTCACCATGCATAAAAGCAAAGGGCTTGAGTATCCAGTTGTTTTTATGCCTTATCCTATGGAGTTAGGTACCAATAGCAGAAAGCAGAAAGACATTGTTATTTATCATCGCAGTGATGATCATCGCCCGGTCATAGATATTGGTACTGAATCCATCGGTGAATCCCTGTCGCTACGTCGACAAGAAGATTTGTCTGAAGAGATGCGGTTGCTGTATGTGGCTCTCACGCGGTCTAAATCATCGTGCATTCTATATTGGGGCAAGGCCGGAAAAATAAACAACTCAGCACTGAAGCACCTGATTCATCATGACGCTACGGAGCTGGACTACGATCAAATCAGGCACGGCGTAGATCAGCTGGTGCAGCGTGCCAGTGGCAGTGTTGAGGTTGTGGAGATGACGCTGGATACGTCCGTTCGTTTTGATGACGCCACAGCAAATAAGAAGTTAACCCGGCAACTGTTCTCTACTCGTATTAATCGTCGTTGGGGTATGAACAGTTATACCGGTTTATTGCGTGGCAGGGATGCGGATCTGCCAGATCATGATGAGATATCAGATCCCGGTGAGAGTGCGCTGTCTGAGGATGCACTCCCGGAAGTTGTTCTCTCACAGCAACAAAATACGGTTAGTCAGGAAGAGCAGCTAATTGCATCGCTGCCAGCCGGTGCTCGCACAGGTCAGTTGTTGCATGAAATATTCGAGTACATGGATTTTACCGATACCAGTGAGCTCGTTCCACTTATAGAACGTTCAATGCAACTGCATGGTCATTTGTCTGCAAGCAGGGATGGCAAGGAAACTGACTGGGTGCCGGTGATTAAGATAATTGTTGCTAATTCACTTAGCGCCAGTCTTGATGGTAAGGGTGAGCTGAGTCTTCAGCAGATAGAAAACAAAGATCGCCTCAATGAAATGGAATTTTTCTTTTCCGTATCCAGCCTTGACCCTGCATCTTTGCAATCAGCACTTGCACCGTATTCGCAGTATAGCGGTGCAGCAGTCGGTTTGAATTTCCCAGCCTTCGAAGGTTTGATGCAGGGATTTATCGATATGGTAGTGCGTAAAGATAATCGCTATTTTATTGTGGACTATAAGTCGAACTGGCTTGGCGAAACACTGGAACACTACTCACAGCCAGAGCTGGCAGATGCAATTACTTCGCACAGGTACAACTTACAATACCTGATATACACCGTGGCATTGCATCGTTACTTAGGTAAGCGGGTAGCAGATTATAATTACGAATCGCATTTTGGCGGTGTTTTCTATTTGTTTATCCGCGGTATGCGGCCAGGTAATTCTAATGGTGTCTGGTTTGATAAACCACCGTTTGCATTAATTGATGCACTTGATCAAATGATGCAGACAACGCAGGCGGTGGCCAGATGAGAACTTTCTTAAAAAAAGCGCAGCAGCACGGTGAGTTGCGATTGTTTGATTTGCAGTTCGCACGCCACATGATCGAGGTTAATGGTAAAGAGGTATCCGAGTTGCTGCTGGCAGCCGCATTGGCAAGTAACCGGATATCACATGGTGATACCTGTCTTGCCCTCGATACCGTGGCATCGAGCCCTTTATACAAAAACCCGGAACTTCGCACAGTGAGGCAAAAACTGCTCCCGGTTGATAAATGGCGGAGTGTGTTGCTCGAACAGAAGGTGGTGTCCTTAGCACCAGTGATTAAAAATCAGCCCGGGCAACTTGTGGATGATGAGCCGGTTAGTTCTAACAACAGTGACGCCAGTGTTGATACTGATGGTACGGGTTCTGAAATCGAGCCTGATCACGCTAATACGTCAATGCGGCGTTCTAGACAGTTGTCGCCGCTTGTTCTGGATGAACGCAACCGCTTATACCTTGCGCGCTACTGGGTATTGGAGCAGTCATTAACAAGATCAGTCAATCAATTGCTCGATCGTCAGGCGCCTGTTGTTGATTCCAATAAACTCAAACTCGCTCTGAACAAGTTGTTTGTAGCAGACGATCAGCCGGACTGGCAAAAAGTATCGGTTGCCAATGCGGTGTTAAGTAACTTTTGTGTGATAACAGGTGGTCCCGGAACTGGTAAAACCTATACAGTGACGGCGCTGCTGGGTGCACTGATTGACCAGGGAATCGAGCCACGCAAGATAGCGCTTGCAGCTCCAACTGGTAAGGCTTCAACGAGGCTCACCCAGTCAATTCAAAAAGATTTAACAGGTCTGCTGCAGAAACTCGGATTGCCAGAGGCCTCATTTGAATCTGTAACGCTGCATAAGTTACTTGGTGCCCGCCCTGGCAGAGTACAACCACGGCATCATGCGAAGTTTCCGCTGCTTTATGATGTGGTGATCATTGACGAAGCTTCAATGATCGATTTACCAATGATGGCGCGTACGTTTGAAGCGCTCGCACCTGGTGCACGTATAGTTCTAATTGGTGACAAAGACCAGTTGCATTCGGTTGAGTCCGGTATGGTGCTGGGCGATATTTGTGGCGGACGCGCGCATGCACAGTTGAGTGAAGCGCGAGGTGCGGAGCTTGATGATGTCGGTGTTGTGAATGTACCAGTCAGTGCTAAAACTGGTGGCCGAATTGCTGACCATATTGTCTACCTTGAAAAGAGCCATCGTGTACAGGATGACGGTGGAATCAGTAAGCTCGCAAGTGCTGTAAATAGTGGTGATGTGGATAGTGCGATGCGGTTACTTGATTCTGATGCACAGCAGAACCTGTTGCTGGTATCACAGGATTCAGTGAACCTGACTAATGTACTGCGTGAAAATGTGCTGCCGGTGTGTAAAAAATTTGCCGCTGCAGAATCGCCACTGCAAGCGCTACAGATTATGTCTGATACAGGAGTGTTGTGTGCTCTTCGCCATGGCCCGACCGGCTCTGTCAGGATTAATTCACTGGTTGAAAAGTTGTTGATTGATGATGGTGTTATAAGCCGGGGTGCTTTTGGCGACAGTGGCTATAACAATGGCTATTACCACGGTCGACCATTGATGATTACAGAAAACAGTGGTCATCAACGCTTGTTCAATGGAGATCATGGCCTGGTGTTAATTGATGAAAGTAATACTCCCGCTGTATATTTCGCGGCGGACATCGCAAGTATTGCTGACGGTCGCGACTCTGCAGACAGTGTCAGGGTAATTGGCTGCAATAGATTACCGCAACACGAAACATTCTATGCAATGACGGTGCATAAAAGTCAGGGATCAGAATACTCTACGGTAGTTGTGGTGTTGCCAGATATGGATAGTCCGATTTTAAGCCGTGAGCTTTTGTACACAGCGATTACCCGTGCACGCAGTAAGGTGATTGTTCTGGCTAATGAGGAGCAATTGCGTGCCTGTATTGAAAGGCGTTCGATCAGACAATCGGGATTGCGGGAAAACTTCTGGTCTGAACCAATGGCAGAGTCGTATACAGCTGTGAAGGTGTCAGGAGTTACTCGAAAACCAGATACTGCGAAGGACAAGCCATCAACAAAACCAATCCAGCAAACGCTGGATTTTTAAAACTAAAGGTCTGTTAACTAATTGGTCTGGTCAATAGCGGCGGGAGTTGGTACCACTTCAGGAGTAGCAGGCAATTCAACAGTCTGATCGGTTGGTGCCGGCAGGGATTGAGGCGGTTGCTCAACAGTGGGTGCTGGTTGTCCATTGGGTAGAAAAGCAGAACCGGTGTTAGCGTCACCACTTTCGCCTGAATCGGGCAGAATAATTAATTCCTTAATCACTTGTTTGCCGTTCTGTTTTTCATGAACAATCATGTGATTTGGCGTGATTTTACTGATTGCGTTTTCGATATTGGTCAGGCCAACGTTCAGCGTTACTCTTTCTTTTGTTTCTGCGACAAACTCAACCGGAATTCCCGTCAGTCTTTCAAGTTCTTCCAGTAGTTCCTGCACGCTCGCGTTGCTGGCTTCAACGGCGATGTCATCATCGCTGATTCGTATACTGAAATCGTCGGCGGATATTGCGGCGCCTGCATACGTCAGAGCGAGTCCGATCCCGGCGAGGATGAATTTCGAGTTGGGTATCCTTAACATTGCTGTCCCGTATATTTACTCAGGTACATGTCAGTATAGCTGCTGTGGAGGAGTTGGGAATAAATAAGGTGTTGCTGTCTCAAGGTACATAATCGGGATTATCCCCTGTTGCTATACTCCGATGATAAGAAGCACGTCTGACTTTTCTAAATTCCACGGAGATAAATGAATATGCGAAGAGCCTGTTTGTTTTTTTGTACCATTACAGCAAGCCAGGTGTCGTTCGCTGGCGGCTTTTCGTTGATAGAAGAAGGAGCATCCGGTCTCGGCAATGCCTATGCGGGTGCTGCGGCGGTTAGTCATGACGCGTCAACCGTCTGGTTTAATCCGGCGGGTATGACAGAACTGAAAGAAAAACAATTTCTGGCCGCCGGTCATATTATTGATGTTAACAGCGACTTCCGAGATCAGGGAACAACCCTAAATTCCGCGTTTGGCGCGGGTTTTGTCGATCCGAATTTTGCCACCGCAGGTGCAGTAGATGCCGGAGGTGTGGCCTTTATTCCAAATCTTTACTATGTGCAGCCGCTGAGAAGAGGAGTCACTCTCGGTATCGGTGTCAGCATCCCGTTTGGCAACTCAACCGAATATGACGACGATTGGGTCGGTCGATATCAGGCGGTTGAGTCAAGTGTTACTGCAATCGATATCAATCCATCCATTGCCTTTCGAGTGAATGAAAAACTGAGCATCGGTGGTGGATTTAGTGTGCAGTATCTGGCGGCAACACTGGCGAATGCCGTTGATACTGATGCTATTTGTATCGGGCTGTTCCCACCGGATACCTGTGTCACAACGGGGCTTACGCAGCCGGGCACCCTGGCTAACGATGGATTTGCCGAAGTTGAAGGTGACAGTGTTGCGTTTTCTGCAAATCTGGGTGTTTTGTTCAAGCCTAGAGCCGGCACCAAGCTCGGTGTGGCTTTTCGTTCAGGCCTTGAGCATGAGCTGGAGGGTGATGCAGAATTTACCAACAATCCGATTCTGGAAGGAATTCTTACTCAGGCCGGAGTTAATCTGTTTCAGGATGGCGGTGTAACGGCGGAGGCCAGCTTGCCACCGACGGCGATGTTCTCTGCTGCTCACAAAATTACTGATCATATTGAACTGCTTGCTGATGCTACCTGGACTGGCTGGAGCAGCTTTGACGAATTGCGGGTCGAGTTCGACAATCCCTTACAGCCTGATACCTTCAATACAATTGAATACGAAGATGTCTGGCGTGTATCCGGAGGTGTTAACTACGAGTTTAGTGATCGACTGATTCTCAGAGCCGGCATTGCCTACGATGAAGATCCAACACCTTCACCACAACTGCGAACATCACGTATTCCCGGTAATGACCGGTTCTGGCTGGCAGTTGGTGGTGGTTACCAGTTCAGCGAACGGATCGGGTTTGATGTTGGGTTTGCACACTTGATGCTGGATGACACACCGATAGCGAATGTTGGTGAATCAGCTGGTGGCACTACTACTCGTGGCGTGTTTGAAGCCGACGCCAATATATTCAGCGCACAAGTCACTGTGCAATTTGACTAGGCACGGAGTTAACCAATGAATTTAAAAATTACTACACCGCTGCTGGCACTATCCCTTCTGGTGCTGGGTGCCTGCTCTGATACAACGAATTTTAATTTCGAACAGAACATTGAAGATGCAGCTGATGCGGCACCACCACCTGATATTCCGTTCCCTAATGCAGTTCTGTTTGCAGGCTCGGATGATACAACGCTGAATATCACGCTGGACGATGATGTAGCACCTAATGATTTTTCGAATCCACAAGTAGCACTTAATGGGATTGACGGTTTTTCTCTAACGCAACCATTACTGGCCGGATTCGATGTTCCTGAAGGCACCATGATTGATCCCGAATCAGTCATCCTTGGCGAGACGGTATACGTTTTCGAGGTAAGTACTACTGACGCCCCCGAGTTCGGCGTTACCGGAATTCTTTCTGAGCTCGTCGCCGGTCAGGTCTCTGTTGTAGCGGGTACTGATTCAGTCGTGGTGGTTCCTGTTGTGCCATTGCAGGAATCCACCAGTTATATGGTAGTGGTTACTGACGGTGTCACTATTTTAGGTGCGCCAGACTTAAGGCTTGTGAACTCGGTATTCAGGCTGGTGTCGGGCACTCTTGAACTGACCGGTGCTCTGGCAGGGCTGGAACCGGTTCGCAGGGCGACAAGTGCCATGCTTAATGCCACTGCCGGGCAAGATTTTGCAAGCTCCGAAGTGGTCAACATCTTTACAACCAGAACTCAGTCGATCACTGCACCTATGGAGGCGGTGAGTAATGCCGCGGCCGGTGGTGGCGCAATAACAATGCTACCGGCGGGTATGACTACACAAGATATCAACGAGGCATCACCGGGTGACGCTGATCTGTTCGTCGGTACTCTTGATGTGCCTTACTATCAGACAGCGCCAAATGGCCCCAATGATCAGACAGCTATTGCGAGCTTCTGGCGCGCTGCGGATGGCGGTTTTATAACCGCGGCAAACCCGATGCCCGAACCAACTTCCATTCAAACAATACCGGTGTTGATGACAGTTCCAAACGCCAGTTCAGAACAGACGATGCCACCGGCAGGCTGGCCGGTAGCGATCTTTGTGCACGGTATTAACAATGATCGTACCTTTATGTTGGCTGTCGCTGACGTCATGGCCAATGCCGGCTTTGCAGTGATTGCTATCGATCAGGTGATGCATGGTATTACGGATGTAACTAACGATTTGTCTGCGGCCAACCCGGTTTTTGCAAATGATGTAGAGCGTCATTTTGGACTTGATCTGGTCAACAATGCAACCGGTGCGCCCGGACCTGACGGGTTTGTCGATTCGAGCGGGACGCATTTTTTCTCACCGCGTCAGCTACTCAATACCCGCGACAACCTCAGGCAGAGCGTTTCAGACTTACTGGTACTTAGTGAAAGCATTGCTAATGTCGCGTCAGTGCCATTGGATGCGAGTCGCCAGGCACTTATCGGTCACTCTCTCGGTGGTACAACTGCAACCACGTTTGCAGCGTTTACCGACAACCTGAGTTCTGTCACTCTGGCTATGCCGGCAGCAGGTTTGGTAGAAACTATTGTCGCGTCCCCGGCTTTTAGCGGACCTGTACTCGGGGGTCTTGCAGCTGCGGATGAGAATCTTGTACCGGGAACTCCGGAATTCGCTTCGTTTGTAGTTGCCGCTCAAACGGTGATTGATGCGGCTGATCCGATTAACTTTGCAGCTCGTGCAGCTGCGACAAATCCGATTCATATGATTGAAGTGATAGGTGATCAGGTAGTGCCAAATTTAATAGACGGTGCACCACTTGCCGGCACCGAACAGCTGGCCAGGGTGATGGGTCTGGTTGGTGTATCGGCCAACACCAGTGGATCCGCGCTGGTGCGTTATATCGCCGGTGATCACGGATCTATTCTATCGCCTGCAGCCAGTCCGGAGGCATTTGCGGAAATGCAGCTTCAGACAGCAACGTTTGCAGCATCGGGTGGTACAGCAATCACTGTTACTGATCCGACTGTCGTGCAACCAGCGCAATAGGTTCAGAAGATGGCAAGCAATAAGAAGGAAGCTGCTGGTTGGGGATTCCGGCTGGTGGCTGTATTACTGACCCTGGGTGTGCTGGTCGGGGTGTTTGCTTATGCTTTTTCCAGCACCGGCAATGAACCGCGATCAATGCTAAGTTCTGCCATTCCGTTTGTCAGCGCTGTAGTTGTATCTTATGTGTTGACCAGAATCGATAAAATTGCCCATAAGGGCTGGCAGATTTATGTTGTCGTCCTGTTGCTTATGGCAGTGTTTAGCTGCCTGAGGATATCTGGCGTTTTATAAAGCCGGGTGTTGTATAAGCATGTGCAGTTAACGCGGCATGCTGCCGCGTTAACCATGCCTTGTTTTAATTTCCGGCGATTAAGTTTACCGGCTCTTAGTTTTCAAGCTTTTCCTGTATAGTCTTAGCGCCTTCTATAATCGTGTTAGTCGCTTTGTCTTTGGCGTCATCTGCCAACTGCCTGGCTCGCTCCAGTGCTTCTGAATCTTTGATTTTTGTAGCTACGTCGTCAGCTCTTTCTTTCGCCTCCTGGGTTAATTCAGAAGCTTTTACTTTTGCCTCCCCGGCAAGCTCAGTGGCTTTATCTTTGGCTTCATTCGCCATTACTTTTGCTTCTTCCGTCGCGGCTGCAGCCTGCTTTTTTGTTTCATCTGCGCTGTCTTTAATCACTGATTTACTCGCGGATAGTGAAGCTTTAATCAGTTCTTTGGTGCCTATCGTTGCACCATTCAGCGTCATGGCTTTGGGGGAAGTTTGGTATTTTTCTTTGTTGCTTTTGTCGACTGCGAATGTACATACCGCTTCACCAGACTCTCCGTCGCTAACGAATGGCAGGGTCATCAGCATTTCCCATCGGCCCTTGGATTCCTGAATTTCTCCAAATTCAACGTCACTGGTAAGAAGGTTGCCAGTTATCTTTTGGCACATATCCAATTGGGGGTTGCCCGATGGACTGCAGGATGCCAACAAGATGGGGAGGGCGATGGTGGTTGTTACTGCTACTGCGAAACGCGGGTAAATCATTGTGTACTCCGTGCGTGTAATTAAGCGGAACAGTAATTTAGCACGGGTTGCAGTGACGGGTCAGGCGAGCATTGTTTCTAACTGGAATATATTTGTGTATCGGTGCAAATTTTTTCGACTTACAAGTTGCGAGTTAGTTGAACTATGGCTATCACGGGTATATTGATTTTTTGGTTTCAGGGACAGTGTCAATTGACCTGCCAGATGGATCGGTCCTGGCGCATAATCCTAAGGTCAGCCGGTCGCATTAATACCGTCATCGATATTGAAATTGTGAGTGTTCGTATCTGTGACACGCTATAATTCGTTGCGAGACAATACCTACTTTTTTCAGTGGATCGGTTCAGGCTTTTAGGGTGTTACGCCTTCGCTTTGATTTTACTGCTTCCCGGTCGGATATTTTATAGTGATGGATAAGCGATACCTGATTGTGGTCGGTGCAGTTTTAGTTCAGGCCACCACCATCGGTTGTGTATTTGCGTATGGCGTTTTTTTTACCGTTCTTGAGGCCGAGTTTGGCTGGTCGCGAACGCTGCTGTCGATTGCCACATCCGTTGCGTTTTTTAATATGGGTGTGTTTGCGATATTAGCCGGCAGGCTTACTGACCGGTTCGGCCCGAGAGGAGTTCTAATCTTCACAGCACTTTCTACCGGACTTGCCTATGTGTTGATGTACTTTCTGTCTGCACCGTGGCAGTTGTTGGCAATTTACGGATTGTTGGTGAGCCTGGGTTTAGCAACGCATGATGTAGTTACCTTATCTACTATCGCGCGCTGGTTTCCGCGCAGGCGCGGCATGATGAGTGGTATTGTCAAAGTCGGCGCTGCGTTTGGTCAGATGTCTGTGCCGGTGCTTGCGGTGATACTGATTGCCGCCGTTGGCTGGCGTAGTGCGTTTTTAATACTCGGTATCGGGGCTGCGTGCCTGCTGGTTATTGCGGCAATGTTGGTAGGTATTAAATCCGTTGGAAATGATTCCTCGGACGGTCGTAACAATTCTCTGGCTGATTCCAGGGTCGAGCCTTTGGTCCATCCTCTGGCCCAGCCTTTGGATGATACTCAATCTGGCTCTGCTGATGGCCGTACCGATGGAATGGCGATGCCGGAGGCGAGAAAGAGTCCAGAGTTCTGGTTGTTGTGTGCGATACAGTTTTTCTTTTTTGGCGCCCTGGTGACTATTCCCACTCATATTGTTCCTCACAGTATCGACAGTGGTCTGTCCGCTGCCAGTGCTGCGACTATTCTATCGACAATTGCTGCGAGCAGTATTGCCGGGCGATTGTTGATCGGTGGCTTTGTTGATCGTATTGGTGGCAAGCGGATTTATAATATTTGCCTGTTGTTTTTGTTTTGCAGTGTTGTCTCACTGTTGTTTATTGAGAACGTGCAGTATCTGTATGCTTTCGGTGTGCTTTATGGATTTTCCCATGGAGGACTCTTTACAGTGGTATCACCAACCGTTGCGGAATACTTCGGAATGCGGTCGCATGGTGCGATTTTCGGTGTAGTGGTTTTTACCGGTACAACGGGTGGATCGCTGCTGCCAATTATCACCGGTTTAATTTTTGATAAGCTGCAGAGTTATCAGTGGGCGTTTATATTGCTGGCAGCGCTGGTCCTGATTAGTTTTTTGCTGTCGTTGCGCCTGGCGCCTGCCCGATTGCAATAACTAAATTCTGTGGAAGCAGAGGAGCCTGCAAGTCTCTTGATGTCTGAAATACTTAAATTTGATGAGCCCGTCCTGCTGGTTGGTGGTGCAGACGTGGATCCGGAAATTCTCAGGCAACATGCACATTTGCCAATAGTGGCGGCTGATGGTGGAGCGAATCATCTGCGCCACAGCTCAATACTACCGCAGGCAGTCATTGGTGATCTTGACTCAGTGACAGATAAAGATCACTGGCAATCAGTGTCGAAGGTGGTAGGTGTTGATGAGCAGGACACCACTGACTTTGAGAAATGTCTGTATTTGGTTGATGCTCCACTTTTCATTGCCGTAGGTTTCAGCGGTAATCGTCTCGATCATACGCTTGCAACGCTTCATGTTATGCAAAAGCTGCGTAAGAAAAAACGAGTCGTTCTGCTCAGTCACGATGATGTTGCTTGTGTTTGCAGTGAAGCGGTAGAGTTAGATCTGCCAGTCGGTGCACGGGTTTCTATTTATCCGTTGAGCCGGATAGATTTTCAGACTTCCGTCGGTTTGTTATATCCGCTCGATGGTTTGATCATGCAGGCCGGAGAGATGATCGGTACATCAAACTCCTGTAGTGAGCCAAAGGTGAAAATTGTACCGCAAAAAGAATCCCCTTCAGACGACGGCTGTTATGTATTGATACTGCCGTCGGTCTGTTTGGACGCTATGACCGGGATGCTTATGTCTTAG